>JAITSF010000002.1 GCA_031287975.1 Candidatus Nomurabacteria bacterium | reverse complement strand
AATTATCACAAATTTCATAGCGCCTCCTCTTGCGGGAGCTGGTCCTGTAAGGACTCCTGCAGGGAGTCTAGATCTAGCGATACACTGCCTTGCCGGAGAATCGTTGGTTTTTCTGTTGTAAAATTTACAACAGTTGTCGGCGGTTGGTTGCCAGATTGACCCTCAACTACGGCGTCGACCTCTGGCAAATCTCGCTCTATCGACTGGCTGTCTAGCGCCGGAATTAAACCCTTATTATTAGCGCTAGTAACAATCAACGGCCCAGCCAGGGCTAGCAGTCCAAGCATAAACTGATGATTTGGCACTCGAATACCAATAGTCGGGCGGTTATCAAAATAGGGATTAGTAAATTCCGGATTTTTCGGCAACACTACCGTCAATTCATCTGGTAAATATCGACTAATGATGTTTTCTGTCTTGACATCTAAAACCGCGTACTTTTTAATCAACTCAACCGCCGGTAACATCAGCGTAAAAACCTTGTCAGAATCATAATCGCGCTCCTTAATAGCCGCCAACTGCGCCACAGCCGCCATATCGTCGAACCTCACAGCCAGCCCATAAACTGTCTCTGTCGGCAAAGCCACCACCGCACCGCGCTTAATAGCCGCCGCGATATCGCCCAACTGACTCTGTCTAAATTTCTTCATAACCAAATTATATCACAAATCGAAAATACGCCCCCGTGGTGTTAGGGCGTACTTTCACACAGATAAGTCTCTCATTATCGTGTAAGTTCTCGCATTAGTTTCGAACTTGTAATTATTATATATCAAGATCATCTAAATCTGCAAGCTCTTTTCGGGTTTTTTCGGCTAATTCGCTGCTGTTTTCCCCACCTTCAGGGGTAAATTCTTCCACAGTCTCGACATTTTCGATGGTTTCTGGTGTAGTTTCCTCAACCTCAGCTTCTGTCTCAGCTATCGGCGCAGTCTCCGCAGCCGCTGGCCGCTCGCCCTCTGGTCGATCGACATCGACAATTTTCAAATTATAACGCGCGTCATTCTTGCTACCCAGCGCCCGCAGCAAATTCCGCAAACTTTGCGCTGTCGCGCCGCGCTTGCCGATAACTCGCCCGATATCTTCCGGCGACACTGTCAACGACAGTAAAACGCCCTTTTCGTCAACCACCCGCTCGATTTTTACCGCGTCTGGATCGTTTACCAACTGCTTTACGATATATTCTATGAACTGCTCATCAATTGTAGCCATACAGCCTCCTTTATTTTATTGACGAATCCATTATAGCACAACCAAGTCAAAAATAATAGTCAATTTTTCTCAATTATTCAGTTGTTTTTGGTTTCGTTTATTGGTTCTTCATTTTTAACCGGCTCGGCTTCGACCACCGCTGGAATTGTGTTAGTTTCAGTGGTTGTTTCAGATTCTTCGGCTGGTTGTTCTTCGACCGGTTCTTGAACCGTATCTTCCTTGGGCTGATTGCGGCGCAGCTTGTCAGCAAAGCGAATCTTGCCTTGCTTGTCGTTGGCTGGCTTTTTGACCCAATCGGGCAATTTGACTTTGTTTTCCAGCAACAATTTCACCACACGCGGTGTCGGCTGAGCGCCGTTAGATAAATATTTCTCAATTTCGGCGGTTTTTAGATTGTTTTCCTTGGTGTGTGGGTTGTACGAGCCAACATACGCCACCACCCGCCCACTGGTCGGCGCTAGTTGGGATTCCTGGACAACCACCCGATACACCGGATAGCCCTTGCGGCCCTGTCTTTGCAAACGAATTGCTAACATTTTTCTCCTTAATTTGGTTAAAATATGACGATTAACTTGATACTAATTGTATCTTATCGTAACGAAAAAGTCAAATCAGCCCTCGCGATATCGAAACGCTATATATAGCGTGCCACACACCATATATAGCGTTTTTCAGGTTTCGGTTGATTAATCTTCCGCCACCGGAATATTGCCGTCGTATTTTTTGGCGATTTCAGCCAAGACTTGGGCGTGTTGCTTTTCGTCGCTGATAATTTCTTCGACTTGGGCGACGTCAGCGGCGTCCAGCCCGCCAGCTTCTAAAATGCCGATGTAACCTTCGATAGCTTCCCACTCATCCTCAATCAGCGCGGCGATAATTTTTGCTGTTGGATAACTTTTGCTCATTCTTCCTCCTTTTTTATAAAATGGTGGCTCCTCCCAGACTTGAACTGGGGACACAAGGCTCTTCAAGCCTCTGCTCTACCAACTGAGCTAAAGAGCCACAACTTTTTCATTATACACGACACGCGATTTTTTTCAAGATTTAGCTTGCCCAAGTGTGAAATCTTTAATAATTTCGTAAAATTTTTCAAAACTCCGGACAGATAACCACTCGTTGTCGCTGTGCAGACCGCCGCCATCTGGTCGAAACATCAAAACCGGAATGCCGCACCCACTAAAAAACCGCGCATCGGACGAACCACAAGCTTGCGAAAAACTGATATCGCGACCAACATGGCGGCGATAAATTTCTAAAAATCTCTGGACAGGCGGTTGGGATATATCTAGTTGCACCGCTGGACTGTTCATCAAATCGTTTGCCCGACCATTGTATTTTTTAAGCAGACTGTTAAAACTGGCTTTGATATCACTGGGGTGGTGTTCGGACGGATAGCGTATATCTAAGACAGCCGAAGCCACTGCCGGACCTTGGTTGTCGGCCATACCAGCTTGCAGGCGGCTAATGGTCATAGTGGCACCAGCGCGATCGGAATTGTCATATAGTTTTTCCGCCTCGACCAGAAAATGCGCCAGTTTACGAGCGGCGCTATCGCCATCCCAAGGTTGTGAGGCGTGATGCGAGCGACCCGTAATAGTAACTGTCGTTTGAAAAACGCCTTTGGAGCTAACACTTAAATCGCCCAAACCTTCGCCAGCGTCCGGCAAAACACAAATTTCGCTCTTATAGCCTAAGTCTAACAGCGCTTTCGAACCATGCATACCACCCAATTCTTCATCGCCAGTCAGCATAATCGCTATGTTGTAATTTTTACAACATTTACCTAATTCATCCGCCAAATGCAAATAGGCCGCCGCCGCAAACAACATATCATACACACCGCGCCCATAACAACGTTGCGACTTAGCCACAAATTGCGACACGCTGGCTGGCACCACGTCAACATGACTTTGCAACAAAACTTTAGCTGTTTGA
>JAITSF010000045.1 GCA_031287975.1 Candidatus Nomurabacteria bacterium | reverse complement strand
TCCAATACCTGAATCGAACGCTTGGGCTGCGCAATATCGCGGACGTATCTTTCGGACAATTTATAAGCTTCGCGCAAAGCTTGGTACATAAAAATAACTTTTTTCTCGGACTCGATTATCAAAGAATTGTCTTCGATAATCCGCATGGTTTCGACTTCGTTGGGCGGAGTTACTTGCAAACGGTTCAACGCCGCCGCCAAAGCCGCGTTGCGTTGGGAAATTTCCAGAAACTTTTGCTCTTCCATCGCTAAAATCAGGCGCATGCCGCCGCTCTCTAGTATCGGTTGTAAGATATTCGAGATATCAACTGCTCCGGTGGCATCTTCGAAAAACAAATGAGCGTTGTCAAGACACAGGATTATATTTTTGGCGCGACCGGCTTCGTTCATAACTTGTGTCGCCAAAGCCTCAATTTCGCCGCGACCAGGCGCTGCCGAAATCAGAGCAGTAGCGTCTAGGCTAATAACTTGCCGGTACTGCAGATTTTGCGGAATATTAGCGTTGCCGTCCATCAACCTCTCTGCCAAAGCCTCGACAACAGTTGTCTTGCCAGATCCGACCGGACCAATCAGCGCCACGTTTTGCCGACCTGCTTTGCTGAACATTTCAATCATTCTGTCAACCAGCTCTTGATGCGATTCCAGCTGCACACTCATACCTTTCGCATAAGCAAATTTTTCCGAAAAATTCTGCCCGAATCGCCGCAGCATCGGCGTATAGCCAAATGACCAATCTCGACCAATTCCGCCTGTCATTTTCTCTGTTGAGGATTGAACAAATAATTTATTCAAGTGGGCAAACCACTCCGCCCCGCGCACCACATCGTCTTCGTCTATTTTCAAATTCGGCAACATACTTTTGACGGTTTGATTAACCCGACACAGCGCCGCTAAAATAGTCGCTGAAGTCAAAGTTTCTGGCTTGTCGGAAAGGTTGGCGTGGATTTTCAAAGCGTCCGCCCAAACCGCCACAGTATCGTTCGACTCGGCGCTGACATAATCAACTAATTGCGCCGCCGGAATCCCCAACCGCGCCGCAAAGAACTTGCCGCCGACTGTCGCGCTAATAACTTTGCACAAATCTTTTTGGGTCGGGCTGTCCGGCAATTTACCCAGTAAATCGCTGGCTATCAACCCCGCTAAGCTGCCGTCGGACGGCTTTATCTCACGTAGTTCGCGCGCCTGCCACAACAAAAACATCATCGGCCAAGCCGCCAGCGACACCACTATCAAACCCATCAAGCTGCCAAAATAAACAATCGTCGCGCCGCTTAAAACACAAATAATTATCGCCACAATACAGATAGTTTTCAGCAATTTGCCATACTGCTCGTTAAAACGAGCTTTTTTGGCGCGGCTGGCGTGGTAATTAAAATTCAAGTCCATATCATTCCCCAAATTACCACTCCCGCCAAAACGATTACCGGCAATACTGGCAAAGCCACCCAAAGCGCCATTCTCAGTGCGCTGATAATCAAAGTTATAGCTAGAGCAATAACTCCGACCACCACTACCACAATACGAATCGCTCCGCCAATCATACACGAAATCAACTTGTCCAGCCAAGCTTTGATTTTGTCGTCCAGCGACGGACCGTAAACTTTGTCGGCGTCTATCATACGAAACGGATAAAACAAGGTTTTAATCAGCAACGGTATCGAAAATTGATCGTTGACTTTGGCCAGCATTTTTTTGATACGCCCAAACTGGTCGGACAAACCGCCGAAATACCACCAAGTTAACATCGAAAACATAACCATAACGAAATTATAACACAAACGCCGTCATAAAACCAAGAAAGTGTTACAATGGTATTATGAATAAATCAGCAGTGATTATTGGCAAATTAGTCCGCGCCCTTTCGCGATTGCGCGGCGGCGGATCGGCTTTGCCCGGACTGGTGGTCGAAAAAATCGATCCGAATTTTATGGTCGATGTTTTGCGAAAACTGCCTTACGGCGTGGCGGTAGTGTCCGGCACTAATGGCAAAACCACCACCACCAAAATCGCCGCTGACTTATTAAAAAGTCAAGGCTTAAGAGTCTTTACCAACAAAACCGGCTCAAACTTCACACGCGGCGTAGTCAGCGCCATGTTGGGCGACATTAAGAATTTCAAGTTCGATTTTGACATCGCGGTTTTGGAATTGGACGAAGCTCATGCTGTGAAATTTGTCGAGCAAGTTAGACCAAATTACGCTCTACTTTTGAATGTTCTGCGCGACCAATTAGATCGTTTCGGCGAAATCGACAAAACCGCTAAATTACTAGCTGAAGTCGCCAAAAACACCGCTAAAATCGTGGTTTTGAACCGCGAAGATCCGCTGGTTGCGGCGATTTCGTGCTGTCTGCCCCGCTCGATTAAGGTTGTCAATTACGGCTATGTGCCGAAGCTGGCGGGATTTTTCCCGAACGATGACGAGCTGCACAGCGGCGTCGGAAAGCTCAAAAAATCGTCCGCTAAAGCCGATGTTGAGCTTAAATCATTTACCGACAGCCACGCGGTTTTCGAAATCAACGGCAGAAATTACTCGACCGAAATCGCCATCAGCGGCGCGCATAATTTGTTCAACGCAGCCGGCGCGTTGGCGCTTGTTCGAGCGATTTTCGGCAGCAAAACCGACGACAAAAAGTTGACGAAAAGTTTACGAAAAGTTGAACCGGCTTTTGGGCGTGGCGAAAAATTGCTGATAAACCAAACGCCGATTGAACTGATTTTAGTTAAAAATCCAGCTGGTTTTCGGCTGAGTTTGAAGTCGCAATATTCCGCCGCTGCCGACGTTTTAATCGCTATCAACGACCACTACGCCGACGGTCGCGACATGAGCTGGCTGTGGGATGTTGATTTTCGGACGCTGAAATCTGTCGGTGTGGTGTCGGGTATTCGGGCTTATGATATGGCGTTGCGCTTGAAGTACGACGACGTCAAAATCGGCTTAGTCGAGTCGGACTTCAAAAAAGCTGTCAAAGAATTCCTAAGCCAAAACTCGCGCCAACCCAAACAAATTTTCTGCACCTACACCGCCATGTTGACGATCCGAAAAATCCTCAGCAAACTTGATAAAGTGGAGCGTGCGCTATGAAAACACTGAAAATTATGTGTTTGTATCCCAACGAAATGAACATCTACGGCGATCACGGCAATTTGCTGACGCTGCAAAAACGCGCCCAGTGGCACGGTTTTGAAACTGAATATATTCAACACGAACCAGACAAACCGCTCGACACCACGGCCGACATTATCATCGGCGGCGGCGGTCAAGATTCCGGTCAAGACAAAATCCAAGCGGATTTGCTGAAAAACGGCGCGGTTTTGCGTCAGCTGGCGGCGGACGGTGTGCCGATGTTGATGATTTGCGGGCTGTACCAGTTGTTCGGACATTATTTTGAAACTCACGCCGGCCACCATATTGACGGTATCGGCCTGTTTGATGCCTGGACAAAGGCCGGCCCGACGCGGCTGATTGGCAACGTTATCACCGAAACCGAACTGGGCGAAATTATCGGTTACGAAAATCATTCTGGACTAACTCATCTTAATAAAAACCAGTCGGCTTTTGGCCGCGTGATTAAGGGCGCTGGCAACAACGGTGCTGACGGCACAGAGGGCGCACGGCGTTATAACGTTTTTGGCTCGTATTTGCACGGCCCGATTTTGCCGAAAAATCCGCTCCTGGCCGATGAACTGATTAAAATCGCTGCCACCAACAAGTTTGGCAAATTCACGCCACGTAAAATTGATGACTGCCTAGCCCGCCAAGCCCGCAACATCGCCGCCACTCGCCCGCGCTAGGCGAAATCGTGTTACAATAAACTTATGTCAATAATTTCAACTTATCTAGTCCCCCACCCGCCGCTGATTTTTCCGGAAATCGGTCGCGGCGAGGAGCGCAAAATCGAAACTACAATTAAAGCCTACCGAGCCGTAGCTGCAGAAATTGCCGAGATTGATCCCGATACGATTATCTTACTGTCGCCCCACGCGCCATCATTTGTTGATTATTTTTACATTTTCCCAAATACTTCAGCGAACGGCAACATGAGCGAATTTAACGCCCCAGAAGTCCAACTGACGATGGAATACGACACCAATTTTGCCGAAACGCTAGCCCAAATTTGTCAGAACGAAAATTTTCCAGCTGGCGATGACGGCGACCTAGACCCTAAGCTCGACCACGCCACAATGGTGCCGCTGCGTTTTATCAGCCAAAATCGCCAGTTTAAGTTTGTTCGTATCGGTATCACCAGCTTGTCGCTAGATTCTCATTATCGGCTTGGTCAGCTAATCGCTAAAACCGCTGAGCAGCTGAATCGCCGTGTGGTCGTAGTGGCGAGCGGCGACCTGTCGCACCGGCTAAAAAATAGCGGCCCATATGGTTTTGCGCCGGAAGGCCCAAAGTTTGACAAAGCCGTTCGACAAACTATAACCAGTGGCGACTTGCAGCAGCTGCTGGATTTTTCGCCGGAATTTTGCGACCAAGCCGGCGAATGTGGCCACCGCCCGCTGATTATTATGGCTGGTTGTATCGGCGAGCGACCGATTGAACCGAAACTTTTGTCGTATCAAGGTCCGTTTGGCGTTGGCTACGGTGTGGCGTCATTTCATATCGTCGAAAGCGACTACGTAAAACTAGCCCGCCAAACTGTCGAAACTTATATAAAATCAAACCAAACCATCGAAAATCCCGAGGAACTTTTCCTAAGTCTGTCAACCGAAACAGCCGGCGTCTTCGTGTCAATTAAAAAACTGGGCGAACTGCGTGGCTGTATCGGTACAATTCAAGCCACCGAACCAAGCATCGCCCGCGAAATCGTGGCCAACGCCATCAGCGCCGCCAGCCAAGACCCGCGATTTAATCCTATCGCCACACATGAGCTGCCTGAACTCTCCTATTCTGTCGACATTCTACAACCGCCCGAACCCGTCAGCGATTCAGACAAATTAAACCCTACGATTTACGGCGTCATC
>JAITSF010000024.1 GCA_031287975.1 Candidatus Nomurabacteria bacterium | reverse complement strand
AAAAGCTTTCGAAAAAACCTGATAAATTATTCATTGCATTAAATATTTTTCCAGTTGTTGTAATTATTACAACAACTGCCTTATGGTTTATTTTTCCCGCTGGCGCGTCTAACCAAAGTAGCCTAGAAACATTTTCTGAAAAAGTCGAAACCGTCGACATTCAATCTATCATCAACAAAGTCAATATCGCTCTCAACCCACCCGAAGCCGAATCACAAGCCACCAGCCTGCAAATCGCCGAGCAAAAACGTATCGAAGCCGAGAAATCCGCGGCTGAGAAAAAGCGCCTCGAGCAGGAGCGGCTTGAAGCCATCGCCACCGCCCTTAAGATTAAGCAAGCCCGCGATGAAGCCCGCAATAAAATCTGTTTTATCGGCGACTCAATTACCGAAGGCGACGTCTACGGCGAACGCGGTGCCGCCGAGCGAGCCATTGACATTTTGAACGCCGGTCACCCCGCCGAAGACCCGCCGTATGACGGCATTAACATCGGTCGCGGCGGATCGACAACCGCTATGTGGGCCGGTTCGATTGGCTCTGATATCAACAATTGCGCTAAAACCAGCCTCCGTGTCATTATGATAATGCTCGGCACAAATGACGCAATTCGTGGCGTTTCGGTTGAGGAGTATTTACAAAATATGTCCGTCATTAGAAGCGCGGCCAGCCAACTCGGTGTCCAAGTCTTTGTCAACTGCCCGATTTTGCTCGGCTCAGACAAAGATCCGTCGAATACTAGCCCGATAACCCCGGCATACTGCTCCGGACTGGGAGCTAACGGGGTTACCTGGTCGATGGAAATGAACCTAACTGATGGTATCCATCCAGACAGTAGCGGTTACCAAGCGATAGCCTCAAGATGGGCCGATTTAATCAGAGCGATAGTTGGAATATAAATTATGAGAGCCTTGAAACCTAAAAAACCAAAGCTGAAATATGCTCTCTTGATAATCATCGACATTTTAGTTATAGCCGCCGCAACTTTTGTGTTCTACGACCGATTTTTCAACAAACCGCCAACTAGAACGTCAAACACCAACCAAGAAACTGTCGCCTCCAAAGACCGCACTATCGCCTTCATCGGCGACTATATTACAACCTTCGGTGGCGAACAAGCCGCCCTGGAAACCTTGCGCCAAACTTATCCGGACCTAGAATTCACCTCAATCAACCTCGCCCAAGAATCCAACACTTCCCAAACCGCCAACGACCAACTAACCGAAGGACTGATTAAAGATTTAACCATCGTCCAAATCCAAACATTTTTCGTAAATCTCGGCGCTACTGACGCCGCCCAAAAAGTCCCAGCCGAAAGCTACATCGAAAACATCAACCACCTTGTCGCTAAACTGTTGCCGATCGGCGCTAAAATAATCCTCAACTGTCCGCCTACCATCAACGACGGTCGCAGCGCCACCGACAGCCTGCTACTGGTTTATTGCCAAAAACTCGGCGAAATCCAAACCGACCAAGTCGTCTTCGGCGACGACTCCGCCTACGCCGCATTCAAAGACACCAAGAACGCCCTGCTCGCCAGCAACAGCCTCTACCCCAACAGTGCCGGCTACCAAAAACTTGGCCAAGTTTGGGCCGCGGCTTATCAAAAAGCCCAGCCCGCCACTACCCCAACAGCCAATCAATAACGTTAATTTGCTTAATACCGTTGTCGGAATAATTACCATCATCAAATGTTAAAATATACTTCGCGCTATGGTCTTTGATACCGTTTAATGGTCGGAACTCGCGCGCCCGAGTATCTTCACTCAAAACTGTTTCCGCAACTTGATAATACTCAGTATCCCCGGATTTAGTCTGAACAACAAAGTCAATTTCCCTTGTTTCGTCCTTGCCAATCCACACCCGACGGTGGCGCCGCAACAATTCTAGGTAAACCACGTTTTCCAAAATATGACCGCGATCGCCGCTAGTTGTCCGCCCAAGGATAGTCTGGCGCAGCCCGATGTCTACCAAATAATATTTCCCTAATCGTTGTAATATCTTCTTACCTCGAATATCATATCGATTAACTTGATAGACTAAATAACTTTTTGCCAACGATTCAATATAGCTATCAACAGTCGGGTGAGATATTTTGTCGCCGTTGCTAGTCATAGTGTCAGCAATCTTGCGCGGCGAAGCAACACTGCCAATATTATCCATCAAAAACTTTACCACATTAGACAACTTGGTTTCATTCTCTGGATTTAACCGCGCAATGATATCTTTGTAGAAAACCGTTTCATAAATACTTTGCAGATATTTATCAACAGCGTCGGCGCCTTGCGACATTATTTCTGTGACGTACGGAAAGGAGCCGAAATTGATGTATTGTTCGTACAACTTTCGCATATTGGATTCATGCGGAAAAGCTGTAACATATTCCGCGAACGACAGCGGCAACATCTTTATTTCAACATATCGACCAGTCAGCAAAGTCGCCAGCTCGCCTGATAAGAAATAAGCGTTGGAGCCGGTGATATACAGGTCGATATTTGGCTCGACAAACAAGCCATCAACCAGTTTTTCGAATTCTGGGATATTCTGGATTTCGTCAAGAAAAATATAGGCCTGTTTAATACCCTTGACTCGTTCGGTGATATCTTGCCATAAATCACGCCAGTTGACAGTTTCTAACAGATAGCGCGGCGACTCGAAATTAATATCTATGATTTGGGTTTTGTCAACACCGCTGCTCAATAGCTCATCTCGAAACATCTTGAATAGCGTTGATTTGCCACAACGGCGTACACCAGTGGCAACCTTTATGACATCTTTATCGCGAAATTGCCGCAGGGTTCTTAGATACTGTTCTCGTTGGATTAACATAAAACAATTGTACTAAGACTTTCGTACTTTGTAAAGTCTATTTTCCAAACTTATGGAAAACTAGCAGTTTGGAAAGCGTCCCGACGGACCTATTCGATGCTTTTTTTCGGCCCGCCAACGGATCTCAAACACAAGACAAACTTTGCCGCCGGCGCTGTCAAAACCCGCCCCAAACGATACGAGCGCGAGTTTTTAACCGCCGCTAGTTGGTTTTCGAGATCTTTGATTTTGGCTTCGTTATAAGCAATAATATTCTTCGCCCGCCGAGCCTTCCTTTTTTGGTACTCGTCGAAATTCTGACTTTCCCAAAAAATTTTATATAGGTCGTCATCAACTGTCCAATTATATTTATTTATCGAACTTAAGTACTGCTTGGTTTTGTCAAACAGCTTTTCGCCGTACTCGCTAAACGCCAGTATGCCCAATATATAATCAACCTGATTCACGACGTAGTCAAAAAACTGCCGCCTCCAAAGTTTATAAACTTTGTTTTTCTTTATAAACTTTTCGATTTGCTGTAAA
Organism: Candidatus Nomurabacteria bacterium; assembly: GCA_031287975.1. Lineage (GTDB taxonomy): Bacteria > Patescibacteriota > Saccharimonadia > Saccharimonadales > Saccharimonadaceae > JAISDN01. The sequence continues at coordinate 386 of JAITSF010000024.1, read as the reverse complement.
GTCGCCAAAATCTTCTCGGCGTTTTTAGTGATCGATCCCATACCACTGCTACTGTCGTTGATTTTCCAAACAATCAAATCCTCCTTAATAACCCCAATCCGCTGCGCCAAAACCAACGCCTTAGCCACAAAAAGCGTGTCGTCGCTCGGGAAATAATCTTCGAACTTCAACTGATTAGCTTGTAAAAAATCCCGTCTAAACAGCTTGTTCCAAATCACCGCATACAGCTTTTTTAGCGGAAATTCATCGCGTGGTAAACTGTTGAATTTATAAATTTCTAGCTCGCTGATATTGTGAAAATCCAAAACCTGCATTTTGTAAGCTTTGCTCTCCAATTCATAATGCCCCAACCCGCAAACCGCTACGTCTAAATCGTCTTCTATCGC
>JAITSF010000074.1 GCA_031287975.1 Candidatus Nomurabacteria bacterium | reverse complement strand
AGTCCGGCGGTGTTGCCTTTCCTGTATATTTTTGAAATGTTTATCGGCGGAATTCAAGCCTATGTGTTTTTCAGCCTAACTGTAGCCTTTACCGGACTGGCTATCGCCGATCATGAATCCCACGAGACACCTAAAACTGATGTTAAAAAATTATCGGAAGCGGGTGTGATATAATGAAAGTAATAAATAAAAGGAGAAAAAAATGGAACTATTAGGTTTCGGGTTGACATACGCTATTTCGGCGTTGGGTGCGGCACTGGCGGTCGGTATGATTGGTAGCGCGGCTTTGAACGCGGCTGGTCGCAATCCGGAGAAAATGGGTGATTATCAGACGATGATGATTTTGGCGATTGCTTTCGCGGACGCTTTGGCGATTATCGGTTTGGTGGCGGCGATTATCGGTAATACGATGGTGGGATAGGAGTTTTAAATGTTAGATTTTCTAACGAAGCTGGCTTCGAGTGAACAATCTGGGGATTTGTTGAGCGGTTTGGGCATCGACTGGAGAATTTTAATGTTGCAGTCGGTAGCTTTTGTGATTTTAGTGGTGATTTTGGCGAAGTTTGTTTATCCACAGATCAACGCTATGCTAGATCGGCGCGATAAAATTATCAACGACGCTATCAAGGCCGCTAAAGAGTCGGAGGAAAAGGCTGCGCAGTCTGAAAAAGAAATCCAAAAAGCGCTGAGCCAGGCGCGGATTGAGGCCGAAGAAATTGTCGAAACTGCCAAGAAAGAGTCGGCCGACCTGACAGTAACGGCCGAGTTTGACGCTAAAAAGCGAGCTGATAGTATCGTCCGCGCGGCGCAGGCCGAGATTACTAAAGACATCGAAACCGCCCGCCAGACTTTGCGCCAGGAAACGCTGGATCTAGTGGCTGACGCCACCGAAAAAGTCGCAGGGTTAAAACTGGCTAAGGATGACGAAAAAATCGTGTCAGAAGCTTTGAAAGGTCGCAAATATGGCAGTTAAATTCAGTCGGCGTTTGGTAACCGAGAAAATTGTTGACATGCTCGAACTAGGCACTGGCGCTAAGCGCGCGGCGCAAGTTTTGGCGGCGTATTTGTTGGACAGCCGGCAAACGCGGCAGGCCGAGCTTTATTTGCGCGATATTCGGCGGGTGCTGGTTGAGCGGCAGGGTTTGATGTCGGTCGAAGTGGCTGCGGCGCGCCAGCTGACCGATAAATTAGCTAGCGATATCAAGGAATTTATAAAACAGCAGACCGCTGCTGAAACTGTGGAAATTATCGATACTGTCCAGCCGGATTTAATTAGTGGTGTTGTAATTTCTACAACAGATTCAGTTTATGACGGCAGTTTGAAGAACAAGATTAAGAAACTAAAAGCGATATGAAGGAGGATTTATGCCAAATATTTCAGTAAAAGAACTGTCCCGCGAGCTAAAAAACGCCATTTCAAACTTGGAATTTGACGAAGGTTTGGAAAAAGTCGGTATTGTAACGCGAGTCGGCGACGGTGTAGCTTGGATTTACGGGTTGCGCGAGGCGGGCTACAACGAAGTTTTGAAAATCGAAACTGCCAGCGGCGAAACCGAAGCTTTCGCGCTGAACTTGATGGAAGACGAAATCGGCGCGGTGCTGTTGGGCGACGAAACCGAAGTGGCGGCTGGCGCGAAAGTCCGGCTGTCCGGCGAAGTTGTCAGAGTGCCGGTCGGGTCGGAGCTGCTTGGCCGAGTGGTCGATCCTTTGGGCCGGCCGTTGGACGGGCTGGGCGAAATTAAGTCGAAGCAAAAGGGCAATGTTGAAAATCCAGCGCCGGACGTTATGTCGCGTCAGAGTGTCAACGAGCCGCTGATGACGGGAATTATGGCGATTGACACCATGGTGCCGATCGGTCGCGGCCAGCGCGAGCTGATTATCGGCGACCGCCAGACTGGCAAGACAGCTATCACAGTTGACACTATGATAAACCAAGCCAAAAACAACACCGGCGTTAAAAATATTTACGTGGCGGTTGGCCAAAAGCGCTCCAAAGTGGCGCGTTTGATTGAAAAGTTAAAGAGCGAGGGCGTGATGGAGCAGACCATTGTGGTGGCGACCAGTCCGGACGATCCGGCGCCGTTGTTGTATCTAGCGCCTTACGCTGGTGCGGCCATGGGCGAGTATTTTCGCGACAACAAAGACCACGCTTTAGTGATTTATGATGATTTGTCCAAACACGCCAACGCTTATCGCCAGATGTCGCTGCTGTTGCGCCGGCCGCCGGGCCGCGAGGCGTATCCAGGCGACGTGTTTTATCTGCATTCGCGCCTGCTGGAGCGGGCCGCCAAACTCAGCGACAAACTAGGCGGCGGCAGTTTGACAGCCCTGCCGATTATCGAAACCCAAGCTGGCGATATCTCGGCTTATATTCCGACCAATGTGATTTCGATTACCGACGGCCAGATTTTCCTCGAGACGGATTTGTTTCATCAAGGCATTCGGCCGGCGGTTTCGGTCGGTTTGAGCGTGTCGCGAGTCGGTGGCGCGGCCCAGACCAAGGCCGTTAAATCGGTCAGCGGCGGCTTGAAGTTGGCGTTGGCGCAGTTTCGCGAGCTGGCGGCTTTTTCGCAGTTTGG
>JAITSF010000003.1 GCA_031287975.1 Candidatus Nomurabacteria bacterium | reverse complement strand
CCAAACACAGCATACTCGCCGGTCGGCAAATCCAATTTTTTTATTACGTCAATAATTCGGCGACTGACAATTTTAATTTTCATGATTTTATCTCCTCAAATCTCGGCCGGTGGACGCCGTCAATCTCGACTTCGCCTAGGAAAACCGCCAGGCTTCGCACCCACAACAACCCGTCGCCATAGTCAGCGCGATATATTACGCTGACTTCTTCGGTGGCTTCGAACAACGCCAAATCAACCAGCGTGTATTCGCCACCGCTTTTCAAGTGCCGATAGCGCCCGCCGATAGTTACTAATTTCGCCGCTTCGTCCAGCATGTTTTTCAGGTCTTGTTCAGTTTTGCGTCGCATTCTCGCCTCCTTTTTTAAATTAAAACAACCCGCCCCGACGTTGGAACCCGGGCGGGCGTTACCATCCAACTTCCGCGACAACTCGCCGCGACACTTGATTTATCTTTAACGCAGATTCACGGGTAGTTCTACTCGGTGTTGTAAAAAACACAACATACCTTTCTTCCACCGGCTCGCGGCTGATAACCGCTCTAGTGCCTTTCATGTAAATTATATCACTTTTAGTTTTCTTAAACCACCGTCAATACGCGCTACTGCCTTTTGTCGCGCAATTCTTGGAGGGTTTCGACAAACTCATCGGCGTTTTTAAATTTGCGAAATACGCTGGCAAAACGCACATAGGCTACTTCATTACGCTTGGCCAACTCTTGTAGCACCAAATCGCCAATCTGCCGACTGGCCACTTCGCTTTCACCCAAGTGATAAAGTGAATCTTCAATTTGTTGGACAATCTCTTCGGTTTCGATTTCGCCATTGATGAATTTGCCGACAGAGTTGAAAATGGCGCGCTTGAGCTTTTCGCGATCAAATAGTTCGCGCGAGCCGCTGGTTTTCAGCACTGCCAGGTTCGGCCGCTCTACCCGTTCGTAAGTCGTGTAGCGATTACCGCATTTTGAACATTCCCGACGGCGCCGGATTGAGCTGCCGGTGTCGCGCGATTCCAACACTTTGCTCTCGTCGTTACCGCATTTTGAACAGTGCATACTTAATTATCCTCTTTGCGCTGTCGCTTAAACCAACTTGAAACTCGTTTGAAAGCTGGCTCGTCGATTGTGGCCTCATCCACAGGCGGATTATTTTCGCTACCGAACAAAGTCGGCTCGGCCTCTTTGGGTGATTCTTTGGTGAGATAATCGCTATTCCCCTCGTTTGACACAAAATTTTCAGTGGTTTCGTGCGGAGTGATAACGACGTCGTTGTCGACGTCGATGTCTTCCCTGATGGGCGCGACTATCGGGCTGTCGTCTTCATCTTTTTTAGTTTTGTCATCTGATTTGCTGTTATCGTCTTTAATCTCCGGGGTTTCTCCGCCATACGAAGAATCAAAACCGGTAGCGACTACTGTGACAATAATCTCGTCGTCCAGTTCGGGGCGGATATTGGCGCCAAAGATAATGTTGGCATCTGGCGCGACAGTGGCGCGGATAGTTTCGGCGACCTCGTTGATTTCGTCCATACTCATATTGTCGCCGCCGATAACATTAAACAGCACACCGCGCGCGCCATCTATCGAAACTTCAATTAACGGGCTTTCGATAGCTTGTTTGGCAGCCAGTTCCGCACGATTTTCGCCACTGGCACGGCCGATTCCCATCAGCGCCGAGCCGGCATTTCGCATAATCTTACTAACATCGGCAAAGTCGAGATTGATTAGACCCTCCTCCGTGATAAGCTCGGAAATTCCCTGAACCCCCTGTCGCAAGACATCGTCGGCGATTTTGAAGGTTTCCAGCAACGGCGTGCGCCGGTCGATAGTCTGCAACAAGCGGTCATTCGGAATAGTAATCAGCGCGTCAACATTACCTTTTAGCTTGTCGATGGCCCAGTCAGCGTTGGCTTTGCGTTTCATACCCTCAAAAGTAAATGGTCGGGTAGCCACTCCTACTACCAAAATTCCCATTTCGCGGGCCAGTTCAGAAATCATGTACCCGGCGCCGGAACCAGTGCCGCCGCCAGCACCCAGCGTAATAAAAACCATATCGGCGCCTTCCATGGCTTTGCGGATATCGTCTATTGACTCAGCAGCGGCCGCTTCGCCAACCGATGGCTCCGCCCCAGCGCCCAAGCCCCTGGTGGTGTCTTTACCAATATGCACTTTCACGTCAGCCTTAGAATTGTGTAGCGCCTGCGCATCAGTGTTGATTGCGACAAATTGAACGTTTTTCAAACCGACATCTTTCATCCGATTGATAACCGCGCCACCGGCGCCACCGACACCGACAACCTTGATGGTCGGCGTAGCCTTAATTTCTGTTGGTGTAATTTCTGGCATCTTATACCCCACTTTCGTTGATTATTAACTTACCTCATTGTTCAAATTAATTATACACCCTCAAATAGCGTTTGTCCACACTTTGCAAGCACTATTTACAATTTTTAAAAAGCTATGGAAAAATGCATAACTAATTTATTCACTTTTTATAATGATTAAAATAATTCCTATCAGCCGGCCTATTTGTTGAACTCTGCAGATGTAATTTTTGCAGATTTTTATTGTTCAAAATTAGATATTCATCGGTGTTCTGATTTTTCACACTAATAACTTTCCAAATGTATCACCAAACGAATTTGTCGGCGCAATATATGCCACTCCCAGTTCGGCGAAATGTTGTCGTCCGGCTAGCATCCGATCACGTTCGCTGTCGCTGAGGTGCGGGTCGTAAATGTCGTCCACGCCTTTAGTTTCAGCGACGAAATAAACCCGCTCGTCGTCCTCGAACACCACCGCCCAGTCGGGATTGTAATTACCAAGCGGCGTGTCAATTTTGAACCAGCTGGGCAACTTGATATAAAAACGAATCTGCTCGTTGGCTTCCAGCTCGCGTAAATAATTATACTCCACTCCGGAATCAACTTCGACATGGTCGTAAATCGTTTTGGCGCTGTCCGCCACTTCCACCGCGCCCGATTTTAGCGCCGCGTCGTAAATATAAGCCTCTAGCTCGGCGTTTTCAAACAACTTCATATCCCACTGCTCGCCAGTTTTTTCGTATTTGATATTATCAATCATCAAATGATTCATAGCCTGTGTGATTTTAGCGCTGACTTCATCAATCACCATCTGCGGATTAAGCGGGATTTTGTCGAACATTCCCGCTTTGTCTAGAACTTCAAACACCAACTGGCGCGTAACGTTGGTACGCGCTGTGATTTCACTCAAAAAATCCGGTACATAAACCGCGTCCGGCGCCGCGTTGTCATAAAAACCGCTAGCCAGCGTCCGGTCTTTGAGCCCGCCGCTCATCGTGTCAATAATTCTTTTGGTGCTAGTAACACGCGGTTTAGCAACCACAACTTCGCTCAGCAGCTTAACAGTTTCGTCAATCAGCGCCGCGTCGCTAAACTCCACACTAAAACGTGTTTTATATTTTATCTTGTCCCAAAGCTCGCGAAAACTTTCATCCAATTCCAGCCGCTTCGTCAATTTAATACGTCGCCGGTCGGTCTTGGGTTTAATCCGCCCGCCAAACTCCACACCAGCTTCGGTTTCAATCTCGGTTTGCAGTTTGCGACTGAAATCTTCGTAACTTTCATTAGCCACAACCGTCAAAATATTCAGACTACCGTCCCGCACCCGCTCGCCGCGCGTGTTGACCGGCAACCGCAAGCCGCGCCCGATTTCTTGGCGCTTTTTCATCTCGCTAGTAGTTTCGTTCAAAGTACAAATATTAAACACATTTGGATTATCCCAACCCTCGCGTAGCGCCGAGTGCGAAAAGATAAATCTCAGCGGCTCTTTAGTATTCAGCAACCGTTCCTTATCTTTCATAATTAGCTCATAAGCATCGTCCGCGTCGGTAGAATTGGCACCACGCTCATTGTCCGCCGTATCTTTCCACGCGCCGTTTTTGTCCGCCGCAAAATAACCGCCGTGGACTTGCGCCGCGCTAAAATCTGTCAACACGCCCGCAAATTTCGGCTTTTGGCGCACTTTCTCATAAGCTTCCTCAAACCACAGCGCCAACTTGCCCTTGCTGAAACCGCCATTATTATAAACACGGTAATTAGCGACCCTGTCAATAAAAAACAAACTTAACACCTTAATCCCCAGCGGCGCCAAGCGCTTTTCCTTTTCAAAATGATTCTCAATCGTGCGTTCAATTTGATATTTAATAATATCCTCGCGCTGGCTTTCGTCGCGTTGGCCCAGATAAAAAGTCTGTCCATTAGTAAAGCTAATATATTGCTCCGCCGTGTTGATTTCATCCAAAATATAGCCGTCATAAATCTCGCGCCCGCTAATTTGCGCCAAGTCAAACCCCGATTCCAACTTCACCACACGACGTTGCAACCCGCGCTGGTCGCTGATATCAATTTCCACTTCCGCCAGCGGCGTGGATTTATTGCGCCACGAAAACTTGACAAGGTTGACATGCGCGGTGTTATAAGCCTCCTCGCTCACTACACTATCCACTTCAATCTTCTTCACTAAACCCTTGTCATAAGCGTCCACCGGATTCAGACGATACATCAAGTTATACAAGTTCTTATGCGTCGCCGAATATCGCAAAGTAAACAGCGGGTTTAGATTTTGAATTGCCTTTTTGCGGTTGTCGGTTTCCATATTTTGCGGCTCGTCCAAAATCACAATCGGATTAGTCGCCCGAATAAATTGCAGCGGCGTGCCATAGTCGCTCTGCCGGTTCATAACATTTTCCGCCTTCGCAAAAGAATCAATCGTAATCACCATTACCTGCAAAGTATCACTGGTCGCAAAAGTCCGCGCCTGCCCGCGCTTCTTAGCGTCCCAAACGCAATAATCCATCTCCTGCCGATCGTAAAGACCAGCAAAATGCTCCCGCGTTATCGCCAAATTCTTCAGCACGCCTTCCTTAATAGCCACACTCGGCACCACAATAATAAACTTCCGCCAACCATACCGCCGCCGCAACTCGTGAATCGTCCGCAGATAAACATAGGTCTTGCCCGTGCCG
>JAITSF010000077.1 GCA_031287975.1 Candidatus Nomurabacteria bacterium | reverse complement strand
GCGATGATGCTAGACATTGATTTTGTGGAGATGTTGGAGTATGGTATGCCACCGGCTTGTGGATTGGGCTTTTCGGAGCGGGTTTTTTGGATTTTCGAAGGCGTCAGCGCCCGCGAAGGGGTGCCGTTTCCGCAGCTTAGGTTTGATATTGATGAAGTTACTAGAGGTGTTTATCCTGACGTTAAACTCTAGCGTAATATTGCAAAATATTACGAAGTATGATATAATATAGAGATGAGTCCAAAAAAATTACATCACAGTAATATTTTAACGATGCCGGAACAAATTAGCTGTTCGCCGGCAGCTTGGTATTCGATGAATGAATATTGGCCGCGTGATAAACGTGCAGAAGTCAGTATGCGTATGAATGACGCGCTTAACGCCGGTAGTATTTTACATAATTTTTGTGCTGGACGTGAAAATCCTTTGCTATATGATGCGGCGGTTTTGTCGGAAATTTCTAGTGGGATTTTTAAAAAAGAATCTGTTGATATGCAGACCACAGCTGAGAAAGATGCTCTACGAAATTATTTTTGGCTACAAAAAATGCCGGATGATAACAGAGATTATATTTGTGCGTTGCTAGTTAATCGGATCCAAATCAAAGATTTCTGGCAGAAACAGACCAAAGATCTATATGCCGACAATACTGAAATCAATCAACTTTTAAATCGTCCTCTGACAGACACCACTACTATTAACGATAAAAGTGTTTGGGATAATCCAGTACATTTGGTGGATGTCAATAAAACTTTTGATTTATTAGAGAGGGGCGTTAAACTAGATTCGTTTTTGATTCGCTCAGCCCAGAATCTGGCTTGGATACGCGGGCGTAGCGCGGATGTTGACAATATCGACACATCAGTACGCATGTTGCGCAAAATCGCCGAGACTGAATCGTTATTGGCGCCGGCGATGGAAGTTATCGGTTTTCATAAAATGGCGATGGCTCTGAATGATATTTGTATGCGGATTCGGCTTTATAACAGCGGCAACGGCTGGGCAGTGACGGCAGCGCAGGAATTTACCGAACAACTGCCGAGCGGCGAGGCTCTCAATCAAACTGCCGGAAAAATTATCAAAGACTTGTTTGGCGAGAATTATCACGAAGACGTTACTCGGTTGAGCGATCCGAAAATGTTTATGCGCGAAGGCGCAATTGAGCCGGATACTATGTTAGGCGAAATACTACGTCTCATCTTGCGAGAAAAATCGATTGGCAGTTTAGCGCGGAAATTGTATGAGTATCATCTGTTAGGGATTAAGGGTCTGCCGATGGATGTGTTGGGTGCCACGATTTTGGCCGAAGACGAAGAACAAATTCCGCAGTTGTTTTCACGAGCCTTGCTCGGTGTAGCATCGGATCCGAACTACCAACTCCATCCATCACCCAGCCGCCAGCACGCTATTCATGTTCAGGGCAGCAAAGAATTCTGCGACCGCTTGCCGATTGGTGCGATACGCAAAATCGCTGGATCTGATTGGCAGCCGGTTTCGAACAAGGATTTTCAAGTTGCTAAAATTACTTTTTTCTATAACGGTTTACCATGTGAAGTACAGATTATTACAGAAACCGGACGAGTCGAAAATAATCTCGGCGAACGCACTTCACACGTGATTTACCATGTCAAACGTTCAGCTAAGATCCGCTCGCTCAAAAACGGTGGTGCGATCGAAACTGGACTTGACGTTGACACCACCGGTTGGGGCGAAATGTTACGCCAAATCCACGCTGGTCGTGACCAAGTTGGACAAGTGGTTATTGACGAACATACGAAATCACTGGCGGGAATTTTTACAAACGCACTACGTTCGTCATCGCTCGGCATGGGTCGAATTGCTGATAAGTTGCGCAATTATTAAAATTTAGTGTAAACTACTATATATGGAATACGAGGTTAGCGAGATTGTTTTGAAAGGCGGCGCGCGCGGGCTGGTTATTAATGTGCCGAACGCCCAAGTTATGAGCAGCCAATTTCATTTTCGGGCGGGGTCGCGGTTTGTTGATGATTATCGTCAGAAATGGGAGACGGCGCACATTATGGAGCATATGGCTTTTGGCGCTAACGACGGTTTTGGTTCGGCGCACGCTTTTGACGCTGAGTTTACCCGCAACGGCGCTTATCATAACGCTTGGACGAGCGACACCGCAATGTGTTATACGGCGGAGTGTGCGGATTTTGAGTGGGATAGGATTTTAGAACTTCAGCGTTCGGCGATTTGTCAGCCGCTGTTTAGGCGCGATGAGTTTGAGGGCGAGTTTGGCAATATTAAAAGCGAGTTGACGGGGTATCTGAGTAATCCCAACCGCGTTTTGTGGCCGCGGATTTCGCGGGAGATTGGCGAGGACACGATGACTTATCGCGAGCGGCTGGATCTGATGTCGCAGATCCGGCTGGTTGATATCAAAAACCACTACGCCAAAACTCACACCAAAGGCAATTTGCGATTTGTGATTGCTGGGAATTTTGCGGGGCGGATGACGCGCCTCAAGGAGGTTTTGGATGGTTTCGATCTCACCGAGGGCGACCGCCTGCCGATTCCGGTTGACGAGCTGCACAGTTTTGAGCCGTTTGCAATCCGCCGCAAAGATGTGCCGAATGTTACTTTTGGCTGGACCATGAACGTGCCGCGCCGTCTGAGCGACGACGAGTCGCAAGCTATGGGAATGTTAAATCATATTTTGAACGGCACGCTGCACAGCCGAATTTTTGGCGCAGCCCGCAAGAAAGGTCTGGTTTATGGCATTTGGTCGGAAACGTCGGCTTATGAACATAATAGTTCGTGGGACTTTGGAGCTGAGGTCAACGCCGAGAAAATCGGCGAGTTGTTTGAGGTTATCATCAGCGAGATTATGCAGATTAAGAGCGGTCAGATCTCTGATGACGAGCTAGACGGCGCTAAATCGTTCGCGCTTGGCCAGCACCAAATCGGTGTTCAGACGGTCGGTCGGCTGAACAATTGGCTGGGCGATTTCTACTTCCTGGACGGGCGAATTGAAGATTTTGCGGCCCAGCCAGACAAGATTAAGGCCGTTAGCAAGCAGAAAATTATCGACGTGGCTAATGAATTTATCGCGATGCACTGCTGGGGGATTGGAATTTATGGTAATACCAATAAGGCGCTGGCCGAGGAACTGCGCGAAAAGTTGGATGAAATATATAAATAGGAGGGTTGTATGAAGATTGCAATTTTGGGGTATGGGGTTGAGGGCAAGAGCGCGTATGATTATTTTTTGAAGCAAGATCCGGCTAGCGAAATCGATTTGTTTGACGAAAAAGTCGTTTCTGATGATGTTGTAAAAATTACAACAGTAAAAAGTTTTAGTGAAGTTGATTTTTCCAGTTATGATTTAATTGTGCGTTCGCCGTCGGTGCAGCCCGATAAGATTTCAGTGAGGCCGACTCACCAAAACCGCCTGACATCGGTTACCCAAATCTTCTTCGACAACTGTCCAGCGCCGATTATCGGTGTTACCGGCACTAAGGGCAAGGGAACGACGGCCAGTTTTATCTACGAGATTTTGACGGTCAACTTGCCGAACAAAGTTCACTTGTTGGGTAATATTGGCAAGCCCGCTCTCGACGCGCTGCCGCAGATTCAGCCGAATGATGTGGTGGTGTATGAACTGTCGAGTTTCCAACTGTGGGATTTAACCAAGTCGCCGCACGTTGCAGTGATTACAATGTTCGAGCCGGACCATTTGGAGGTTCATACTGATTATCAAGAATATGTTGGTGCTAAACTCAATATTTTGCGACATCAAAGCGCCGATGATTTTGCGATTGTTAATAAAAATATCGATTTTGGGAGTTTCGCTGTGCCCGCCCAGACGCTGTTTTTCCCAGACGATTCACTGCGGTCTTTGGCCGAAAATCGCCTTGTCGGTGAACACAACATCGCCAACGCCGAAGCGGCAATTTTGGCGGTGCGAGCTTTCGACCCAACAATTACTGATAGCCAAATACGACTAGGGTTGAAAAGTTTTTACGGTTTACCACACCGGCTGAAATTTGTAGCCGAAAAATCCGGTGTCAAATATTACGACGATTCTATCGCCACTACGCCCGGATCGGCAATTGCGGCCGTGAGAAGTTTCACTCAGCCGAAAATCTTGATACTGGGCGGCAGCGACAAAGGTGCTGATTATCACGAAATCGGCGAAGTCGCCGAGCGTAGCGATGTCCGGCAAATTTTCGTTATCGGCGCCAACCAAGCTAAAGTTGCGGCCCAAGTTAGTGAGAAATTTCATGGTCAAATTACGCCGTTAGATAGTAAAAACATGGCCGAGATAGTGAAAAAAATCGCTGCCAGTGCGCGGGCCGGCGAGGTGGTTATTATGAGCCCGGCGGCGGCTAGTTTCGACATGTTCGAGAATTATCAAGATCGCGGACGGCAATTTGTGGAAGCCGTTAAAGCGTTGTAAAATTTACAACAGATTTTTCAGCTGTTCCACAATAGCGTCGGACGGCTCGAGGATTTTGATCTTGGGGAGTAGTTTTTGCAGTCTTGTTTTCAGGACATGGTAATGTGTGCAACCCAACACCAGAACATCACAACTACTAACTCGGATAATTTCTCGCAATGTCTCAAGGTTGATTTTATCAGTCTCGCCGCGCTCAATTAGCCCCGCCCAATCAGCGCAATCTGGCTCAATAACTTTAAGTTCCCGAGTGTATTTATGTTTTAGTTGGGAGTAATTTCGACTGCGCAAAGTCGCCGGTGTGGCGCAAACACAAATCGCGCCAGTTTGAGTCAGCCGCGCCGCCGGCTTCAACATTGGCTCCAGCCCGATAAATTTGGTGCTAGGAAATTCCGCTCGTAAATGCTCAATCGCCGCAGTGGTGGCGGTATTGCAAGCGATAATAACAACCGAACACTTCTCAACTAGCGGCTTAACGGCTTTAGAAACCAACTCCCGAATCAACTCAGCCGACTTCAGCCCGTACGGCAAATTCTTCGTATCACTAATATAAACAAAATCAAACTCCGGAAAGCTCCACTCTAAAACTTCCAAAATATTCCGCCCGCCGCTGCCAGAATCAAATACGCCGATTGTCATTATATTATATTAACACAGAATAATAACCAATGATAATTTTCTAACATCAAATCATTGACAATTGTTTGGTGTTAAAGCTAGTTATGAATATACTTCGTGACGGCGAATCCCTAAAGCTTGCAAATCGAAAAAAATTTGCTATAATTCTAATGAAAGGAGGCTGATGAGCAGCAAACTTTTTACTTTGCAGGACGACAACATCAAACAGCTGTTCGAGAAATATCTCGACCAAGCTGATATTGCGAAGAGCAAACAGGCTCTCAAAATTGCCAAAAAACAAATTAAAACCGACATTAACTTAACCGATCGGAAAAATTTCAAAGGTCATTTCACGGCCTCGATTTTTTTATTGTGCAAGAAAACCAAACGAGTTTTGTTGTTGGAACATAAAGCCCTTCAAACTATGCTCCAACCAGGTGGGCATATCGAGCCGAACGAAACTCCGCTACAGGCCGCGCTGCGCGAGCTGGCCGAGG
>JAITSF010000071.1 GCA_031287975.1 Candidatus Nomurabacteria bacterium | reverse complement strand
GCGATGCCCAACCCGAAATTCAGCTCAACCCGATCGACCTTAACACCAACTACAAATCCCGTGTCGGCACCATCAGCCTCGGCAACGCCAGCGCCGATTTAAGAATCAACAATGTCGTCGCCCAGCCATCGTTATGGTGGCGGTTGGGGAGGGATTCGAACCCTCGATAGCTTGCGCCATACCGGTTTTCGAGACCGGCCAGTTCAACCACTCCTGCACCCAACCGTGATATAATTCTAACACTTTTTAGGGCGTGGGTAAATGTTGATCAGGGCAGGTGGTTAGAACGGTTTTCATGGCGCTGTATTCGTCTGGAGTTATCCAGAGCAGGTATTTCAATTTGACGGCGATTTGGCGAGCCACATATTGACAGCGAAAGCCAAGGTTGCTAGGTAGCCACTGGGCGGCGTCGGCGGCGGATTTTTGGTTGTTGGCTGGGCCGTCGACAGCCAGTAGTTCTAAATCGTCGTTAGCTAAGGCTATGCGCTGAGTTTTGTCCCAATAAGACGCGCCGGTTTGCCAAGCATTAGCCAGCGCTACGACGTGGTCGATTTGGACGGCGTTCGAAGTGGTGCTGCCTCGTTGGAAGTTGATGACTTTGCCGGTGTAGGGATCGTTCAGGACGCAGGATAACACGGTGCAGTTGTCTTCGCCATATTTAATTTCGGACAGATCGCGAGCTAGGATTTTCTGGCGGGTGTCGCAAGTTTGCCAGCTGGCCCAGCCGCTGCCAAATTCCGACCGAACATAATCCGACGCGGCTTGCCAATTTTTAATTTCCAAATTTTCCAACTGGCTGATGGCTAACGGTTGGGAGTTATCCGCCGCGCCTTGCGGATCAGCCGACGGCGGCGCTGGGCTGTAACTCAGCCAAGAATTGATAAAAACCGCCAATAACGACAAAAATACCAGCACCAAAACGGCGACTTGACGGCGACGATATACTTTAGTCATATAATTAGTGTATAATAAAGTTATGAAAAAAGTAATTGTGATTGTTTTGGGACTGGTGGTGCTGACCAGCGCGCCAGCTGTAGCGATGGCGGCAGACTTAACCGACAAGCAAAAATCTCAAATCGCCGAAAGCTGCCAAGCGGCACAATCGACCCTACAACGCATCAGCAACAGCGACACCACCACACGCATCAATCGCGGTCGCGACTACGACCAAGTTTTGAAACTGTTCTACACTATGAACACGCGCGCGGCTTCTAACAACCTGACCGAGCCAAAACTGGCGGAAATTACCAAAAATTTTGAAAACGCCCTGAACGGTTTTCGGGCCGATTACAACCGCTACAACGATCACCTCAAAAGCGCTTATGAAATCAACTGCAAAAACCAAGTCGCTAACTTTTACGACAACCTATCAAAAACCCGCGACGGTCGCGCTGTTATTAACGCCGATATTGTGGTGTTGGACAATTTAATCAATGAATACCAGCTAGTGGTCGGAGGCTTAGCGCCATGAAAAGCCAAATTTTCACTAAACTCGCCCGCAGTCAATTCGCGGTTATGATTACAGCGGCGGTGTTGCTGACAGCGGCGCTGACAACTGTTAGTATTTGGATTTATATTTCGTCCGGTGCTATCAATATCGACCTCAGCCGCCCAGGCTACGAAAAAATCCGCGCCGAAACTTTGTCGGAAGAGCCAAGCAGCCAGTTTTTGTCGAGCGGGCCGATCGACCGGAATGTTATCGAAACTTTTAACGGCCGAGTTGAAGCCTTGCAGACCGAACTGAACAGTATGAACAATTTTTCGAGCGATGTCGTCAGCGACGAAGCGCTGGGTATCGCGGAAAGCTGAGCGCCATGAACTCGGATTTGTCCGAAAAGCTTAAGAATCTGCCCAACTCCGCCGGTGTCTATTTTCATAAAAACCGCGCTGGTCAAGTGATTTATATCGGCAAAGCGGCGGTTTTAAAAAATCGCGTCCGGCAATATTTTCAAAGCCGTCAGAATATGGATAAAAAAACTCTGGCGTTGGTCAGCGAAATCGCCGATGTTGACTGGATTAAAACCGACACCGAAATCGACGCGCTGTTTCTAGAAAGCGAAATGATTAAGCGTTACAAGCCAAAGTGGAATATCCTGCTGCGCGACGACAAAGCGGCGACTTACGTGCGGCTGAATATGAAAGACGACTGGCCCTTTGTGTCCTACACGCGGCAGCCGCTGGGCGACGGTGCGCAGTATATCGGACCGTTTTACAGCGCTCAGAACTTAAAACAGGCTCTACGGCTGTTGCGCCGCGCTTTTCCGTTTTATACCAAACAACCCGTCGCTAGAAATTCCAGCCAGCTGTCGCGTCAAATTGGGCTAGAGCCGGCGGCTGGTATCAGCAGCGCTGATTATAAAAAATCGCTGCGTCAGTTGATTTCGTATCTAAAAGGCAATCGTGTCAAAGTTATGGACGATCTCGAAAAAGACATGCGCGCCGCCGCCGAGCGGCGAGATTTCGAGCGAGCCGCCAACCTGCGAAACCAGCTATTTTACCTAAACCAGCTGAAACAACAAGTGGTTTTTAGCCGCCAAGAATTTGTCGATGCCAGCCGCGATCAAGGGCTAAAGGAATTGCAAGAACTGCTAAATTTGCCGGAAATTCCGCGCCGGATTGAAGCCTACGATGTGTCGCACCACAGCGGGCAAAACAGCGCCGCCAGTATGGTGGTAATGACTAATGGCGTGGCGGACAAAGCTAATTACCGCAAATTCTTATTGCGAATCTCTCGCAATAACGATACCGCCCAACTGCGCGAAACTCTGCAGCGCCGGCTGAAACATCTGAGCGATTGGGGTCGACCGGATTTAATAATTTTAGACGGCGGCAAAGGTCAACTTAGCGCGGTGGCAGATTTATTAAACCCCGAAAAAATTCCTTTCCTCGGTCGCAACAAAAGCGGCGACCACAGCCGCAACAGCGCTGTTGTTATAATCCTGCCGACCGAAAAAGGTTTTCAAACCCACCAGCTCGCTTCCGACTCCCACGCCGCCAAACTTATCGCCCGCCTCGACGACGAAGCCCACCGTTTCGCCATCAACTACCACAGCCACCTAAAACGCCGCGACATGCTAAAATAACTTTTGCGAATCAGCCGGTTTTTGGTATAATTAGAAAAAGGAGTGTCATGAATATTGAACTGATAACCGCAATTTTAGACTGGACGATGTTGATTTCGGCAGGATTGACGATTTTGTTGATCTTGCTGCAGGCGCGAGGCGCGACTTTGGGCGCTGGTTTTGGGTCGAGTGGCGAGCTGTTTACATCGCGGCGCGGGATTGAAAAAAACTTGTACGACACCACGATTGTGATGGCGACGATTTTCGTGCTGAGTATTGTAGTGGGCCTGATAATCGGGTAGGACAATATGGCAAACCGAAAGCGTACGCTACTGCCCAACCTCAACAAACTGCGTCGACAGGCCGACAAAGTCGAGCGCGCGGCTCATAAACAACACCAAACTTTTATCAGCGGCAAAGTCCAAATGGCTCGAGAAATCCGTTTTGATGTCGGTGCTTGGTTGGGGCTGATTGGGCTGCTTTTGCTGGCTTTGATTTGTCAAGGAATTTTGTATCGACAAAGCAACGAAACCACCGCCAGCAGCTCTGGTGGCGCTTACGCGGAGGGAATTATCGGCGAAATTACTTCTTTCAACCCGCTTTATGCCGAAACCAACGACGAAAAAGCCCTCAGCTCGCTGGTTTATTCAGCGCTGCTCAAAACCGACCAAACCAACAGCCTGACCGGCGATCTGGCCGAGCGCTGGACAGTTAGCAGCGACGGGCTGAATTACAACGTTAAAATCCGCACCGGCGCGCTGTGGCACGGCTCTGAGCAGCCGGTAACGGCGGACGATGTGCTGTTCACAGTCCAGCTAATGCGCGATCCGCTGACGCAATCTTCGCTGTATGAAACTTGGAAAAACATCGAGATCGCCAAAATCGCCGACGACGAAGTCCGTTTTACACTGCGGACATCGCTGGTGTCGTTTCCATGGGCGCTAAATTTCGGGATTTTGTCAAAAGAAGAGCTGAAAAACGTCAACCGCGACGAGCTGCGCGAGTATCTGTCCGATCACATCGCCGCCGGATCAGGGCCATTTGTGTTTCGCAATATTTCGCTGTCTGGCTCGAAAAACAAGATTTTATACTTCGCGCCCAACCCGAAATATTTTGACGGCGCGCCGCAAATCGAAGCCTTGCATATCGAAACCTACAGCGACAGCCAAGCGCTGATTAAAGGTTTTAAGGGCGGTGAAATCAACTTAGCCAGCGGTATTAGTTTGGAATCGGCCCGCGAAAATGTCGGCTCGAATTTGTATTCAACGCCGGTTGACGGCGGCATTTTCGCGATTTTCAACACCGAATCCGCCATCACCAGCAGCCCGACTGTCCGCCAAGCCTTGCGCGCGGCGCTCGACCGCGACCAAATCCGCCAAAGCGTGGCGGTCGGCGACCAAGCTCCCAACGCCCTCGAAACGCCGATTGCCGCCGGAATTTTCAGCCAAGTTGACACTCTGCGCCAGCCGGTTGATAATATTTCCGAAGCCGAACGGCTGCTCAACGCCGACGGTTGGCAATATAATAACCAGCTGCGGCGCGTCAAAGATCTTTCGCCGCTGAAAATCAAAATTGTTACGGTAGAGAATTCCGACTACGCGACAGCAGCAGCGGAAATCGCGCGGCAGTGGAACAGTGTCGGTGTGGAAAGCGAAATTGTGCTAGCCAGCGCGCAAGATATTCAGCAAAATTTCATTATGCAGCGGAATTTTGATGTCTTAGTATATCGACTAGAGTTGGGTGGCGACGGCGATGTTTATTCTTATTGGCATTCCACCGGCGCTCGCGAACAGGGGCTGAATTTGGCGAATTACAAGTCAGCGGCGGCCGATGTTTTCTTGGCGCGCGCCCGCACCCAGATCGACACCACCACGCGCGGCAACACCTATAAAGATTTTGTGGAAACCTGGATTAACGACGTGCCAGCCATCGCGCTTTACCAAGCCAACTTGTATTATCTAAAAACCGACCCTGTCCACGCTTGGCAGGGCAAATCGCTGACTGACAAATCAATGCGGTTTCGCGATGTCAACAACTTCACAGTCAACACCATAGATGTTAACAAAACGCCTTAAAGCTGCTATAATCTAGTCAGGGGGATTTAGCTCAGCTGGCTAGAGCGCGCGATTCACATTCGCGAGGTCATAGGTTCAAGTCCTATAATCCCCACCATTGTTGTAATTTTTACAACATATAATTTTACGCTCTTGCATTTTTAAATAAATTTGATATAATAAGAATACAAAGGACTTCGGTCTGCCGAACCGCTTATCGTAAGATAGGCGGTTTGAACTTACAAATCTAGCAACTCTTTAATTTGTGTTTTGATTTTGACAAAATCCTCTTTACAAATCTTTCCAATTTTGCGGTGTAGGCGACTCGAAGAAACAGCTCGGCTTTGTGTCAGTAGTGCCACGCTAATTTTACCAGTTCCGCCATCAAAAGCATAGTAAAACCGGTTGCGCTTTTCGGTGGTAGAAAGTGGAACAACATGACAAAAGAACTGGTTGTAAATTTTTAAGATTAAAACTGGACGGATAAATTTCTCACCTTTGCCGTCCTCCTCAAAGCCAACATTTTCGCCCACACTACAGAACCAAACCTCTCTTTCGTTATACCCATCGGGCGCAGAATTACTACTGTTAATTGCGATTTTGACAGGCGTCCATTTTCGATAATTCTTACTCATGGTTTTTACCATACTAAAGTCTATTATTGTCACTTTTTGCTGCGTGCAGTTTTTTTAGCTGT
This sequence comes from Candidatus Nomurabacteria bacterium, assembly GCA_031287975.1. Taxonomy (GTDB): domain Bacteria; phylum Patescibacteriota; class Saccharimonadia; order Saccharimonadales; family Saccharimonadaceae; genus JAISDN01. The sequence goes on along the minus strand of JAITSF010000071.1, from coordinate 11,741 downwards.
CTTTTTGTTGGAGAAGACCAAGACAGCGAGAATTAGAGCAGCAAAAGACACAATTAGCAGCCAGGTTATGATGTCGTAGTTGGTAATAATTAGTCCGCCAAGCGCGAATAGACCAGTGGCGGGAGGTAGCGGCAAGAAGGGCAATATGGGCGAGGACGGCGCGGGCGAGGGGGTGGTCGGCGGGACGTAGAGAATGGCACGCAGTTTGGTATAGATGCCTTCGGGGCTGGTAACGGACACTTTGGCATAACCAGCAGAGTGGACCGGCACTTTACAGGCAACGGTTTGGTTATTAACTACTACTAAATCGGTGCAGGTTTGACCGTCAACTAAAGCGCTGGTAACCGTGCCTAGATTTTCGCCAGTAATAGTAATGGTATCGCCGCCGGTGGTTAGGACTGTTAGCGGTTCAACATTTATAATTTTCGGCGCGTTGGCGGCTATAATGACGATCCTGTCGACAATAATATCGGCATAAGTGCCGTTTTTCGGGTGGGCTACAAAATGTAGAAAGTGCAAACCTGGCGTAACGTCAGCTAGGACTAAATCTCCCAAATCTTTCAGAGAAAAAACACCGCTTTCGTCGATACTCTCAGTGCGAACAAAGCTGCCGTCGACCGAGATATCAACGTTACTGATGTTTTGACCACTACTAAGGACATCGTAAGTGTTACCGCCGGATTGGTTGTCGACCGGCGTATCGACATCAAAAGCTGGTGTTAGCTCGCCGGATTCGACTATCACGCGGACTTCGGTGGCGGCTTGTACTGGCACTGCTGGTTGGGACGACAAAACCGCGCCGCCCATGAATAGCGCTGCCAGCCCCAGAATTACGGCGCTTAGTCTAATCTTTGTGATTTTTAACATTCTTTTCCCCCTCTTTTGCGATCATTTTCTTAAATTCGCGGCGCTGCTTGATTTTCAAAACCACAGCCCACATCAACAACAGTATAACACAAGCGAAAATAATTAACAGCCACAACGGCACAACCAAAACCAGTTTCTCGATCCTCGACTCTTGGTCGAGAATGTTGATTTTTTGAGAAACTTTATAAAGTCCCAGCGCCGGCGTTTCGTTCCAGGTAGTGTTTTCGTCCAGCCCGCCGTCCGCTAAAATCTGGGACTGCCAGCTTTTGCTAAAAACTTCCTCGCCGCCAAACCAATTGGCGATTTTAACTTCATAATCAGCGTAAAAGTCCAAATTACCGGTGTTTTCGACCGCAGCTTGAGCTACAATCGGCTTGTCTATTAGTAAACTAGGTGTATAATTTCGAGTAATTTCGCCGGCGTAGTGGGCTTCCGGCCCAGACACGTCGCTGTAAATCATGTGGCCGATACGATAGGCGCTACTAATACCCTCGTCGCCGTCTGGCGTGATATTTTGCACAAAAATCCCAGCGTCCTGTGAGCCGCCCAGAGCGTCCGCTGGCACGGCGATGTGATAGCTAATAATACATTCCTCACGCGGACGCATCGTGAAATAAATCCGGGCATCTTCGCGCTTGGTAACATCACAGTTTTTCAGTTCCAACGTCGCCCATTTGGCGATATGAGTACGCGGTGTTTCGGTGTTAAAATCGCGCTGGCGGGTGGTTTTGTTTAGCGAATACGGCGCTAATTCTGTAAAAACGTTCATGGTTTCGGTGGCGATTGAATAGACCTTAAACTCGCCGTCGATAACACTGCCTGGATCTAAGCTCAAACGTTCCGAGAAGAATGGCGAAACCGCCAAACCGACTGGATCGTTTGATAGCTCAATGGCAGGGTTAACAACGGCGAGCGCCGACTCTATGGCGCTTGAAACAAGCCCAAGCGCCACGAGAGCTCCCGCAACTACCGCAGTAGTTATATGGTTTTTTTTAAGAGTCAGCATGCTCGTCAACCTCGATTAATGCGTTAGCGTATACAACACTTGTGTAAGGTAAAGACCCGACGGCAAGAGGCTGTCAATTTTAGCGCCGTAGGTCGGCGTAATTGTTACGCTATTGGCTACAGACGAATCGGACGCAATATCCGTAGCTGAACCGTTCGCTGGTACAGCGTGGTAAGCATCTTTACCAGTAACAACTTTAGCGCTGGCGTATTTAGCGCCCCAACTATTAGCAGTGAAAGCATTTGGTGTACCTCCGCCAGACCAAGCTGCAATAACCGGATCGCCTGCCGAATAAACAGCTTGAGCTAGAAACACATCATGGCCAGTGTTAATTTGCTCTGACACGCTCCAGGCATCGTTGCAAATAACACTCATGGCGCTACCAGCAGTTTCACCGTAAGGGTTGGTGGGGCTTAGGTCGGCAGGCGTGCCTCCCCCCTTGATGAGCACAGTAGCTGAACCGCCGGTAAAACTGCAGTCGGGTTGAATATCAACTTGGACTTCAGTATTAAGTGCATAAGTCGCCACCGGAACTACCGCCAAACCCATTACGCTGAGCGTACTAGCCATGGCTACAATTCTTGAAATTTTTGTCATAATATTCCTTTCATTTTATTAAATTACATAGATGATAGTTATCGACCCCCCTGCAAGGACTATCCATCGCGAATTTTCATCCATAATCTCCCCATAAGTATCCCCCTTATGCTCCCAATAATATCAAAGTTATGTTTACAATGCAAGGGCTTTTTTGGAAAGTTTTTGGAATTATTGAGATTGACAGGCGGAGCAAAGGCCGTAGAGTTCGATGTGGTGTTTGGTGGGTTTCATATTTAGGTTTAGGGAGATTTTTTTGATGAGGTGTTCTAGTTCGGGGCTATCGAAAGCGACGGCGCGACCGCAGTTTTCGCAGGTTAGGTGGTGGTGGTGTTGGTTAAAACCGTCGCCGAGTTCGTAGCGGATTTTGAAACCTTGCGGTACGATTTTGATGATTTTTAGGGTAACGAAACGGTTTAAGATACGGTAGATTGTGCTTGAATTGATATTTGGGTTGTTTTTGGCGATGGAAACGGCGGATACTGGTTGGTTGGTGGTTAATAGATAGTCGAAAATTTGGCGTTTCGGGGCGGTTAGGCGCTGGCGATTTCGGCGCAAGATGGTTTCAAATTTAATTATGAGGTTACTTTTCATGGTTATTGCATTATTATAGGCTTATTGCGAATAATTTGCAATAAGCTGGGCGAGCTTTTATACTTGGTTTAGAAAAAGAAAGGGGAAATATGTTGATTCAAGTGATAATTTGTTCGTTGATTGGCGGGTTGTTTTCGCTTATCGGGGGGGTTTGGTTGGCTTTTACGAAACGAGGGCGGAGTTTGGCGGTTTATGCGACGGCTTTTGCGGCGGGGGCTTTGCTGGCGGCGGCGTTTTGCGACATGTTGCCGGAAGCTTTGGCGGAAGGCGGCGACAGTCAGATAATTTTGTTGTGGGCGCTGGGCGGATTGGTGGCTTTTTTCTTGTTAGAGGGCGCTATCAACGGTTTTCATCGCCACAGCCAGAAGCCGGAAACTGTCCACCCAGTTGTGCCGATGATTATTTTGGGCGATACGATTCATAATTTTATCGACGGTATCGCGATAGCGGCGGCGTTTTTAATTTCGCCGAGTAGCGGTGTGATTGTAACTTTGGCGATTGCGACGCACGAGTTGCCGCAAGAAATTGGCGACTTTGGGATTTTGCTGAGCAAGGGTGTTAAGCGGCGCAAGGTGTTACTACTAAACATTTTGAGTTCGCTGGCGACAACTGTGGCGGCGGTGATTTTTTATATTATTGGTTCGCTAAGCGGTTTGTCGTTAGCGCCGCTGGTGGCGTTGGTGGCGGGATTCTTTATTTACATCGCCACGACCGATATTATCCCAACGATTCATCAGAGCGAAAACCGGCGCGAGATTATTAAAAAGACGCTGTGGTTGCTGGCGGGCGTGGTGGTGGTTAGTGTTTTGATTATGCAGCTGCATGGTGTGATTGAGGATTATAGCGGGCTGTGATTTTTGAGCGCCAGTTGGGCGAGCTCGAAGCATTTTAAGCGAACAGGGTTTTTCAGCAGGCTAGCGCCGGACGCGCCCAGTAGGTCAGCGGAGCTGGGGATTGAGCTGATTGGCTGACCGATTAGCTTGTCAAGTAAAAGTTCAGCGCCGAAGCTAGCGATGGAGCAGAGTTGACCGGTGTAGCTGGCGGATTTGACATAGCCTTTTTCGATTTGCAGGTAGATTGTGATGATGTCGCCACAGGAAAGGTTTTCGGCGTGATAAGCCCGACCTTTGGCGCGGTGCGAGCGATGTTTCGGGAATTTGTAGCGATAAACGATTTCGCTGAGCAGGGCTTTATCCATCGAGCCGCTCCATAGTTTTTCGGTAGCCAGCGATAAATTTGTCGATGTCGGATTTGGTGGTGTAAAGCCCGAACGACAGGCGGACAACGCCGCGTCCTAAGCCGAGTTTTTGCATTAAAATATCACTGCAAGCTTTGCCGGCGCGCACCGCGATGTTGGCATTGTCTAAAAACAGCGCGAAATCGTGTGGGTGAATACGCGGATGGTTGAGCGACAGAACACCGACTTGACAGCGCGGCCGGCCGACTAGATATTGATCGAGCCGATATTTTTGGAGTTGGCTGAGCGCGTAAGTTACCAGGGCTTGGTCGTGGGCTTGGACTTTAGCCATGCTGATTTGGTTGAGATATTTAAGGGCAGCGGCTAGGCCAAGCGCGCCTTCAATATTGGGTGTGCCGGCTTCGAAACGCTCGAAATTGCTGAGTAGTTGGGTATTTTGGCGGGAAATGGCGGCGAAAGTTTGGCTGCCATAGACAAGCGGAGTCAGCCGAGCTTGGGTTTCGAGATTAGCGTACAGCACGCCGACGCCGCTAGGAGCGTAGAGCTTGTGTGCTGAAAACGCCAGCAAGTCAGCACCCAGCTGGGCGGCGTTAAGCGGCATTTTACTGATGGCTTGAGCAGCATCTATCACAATAATAGCGCCTGTCTTTTTCAAATCCGAAATTAGCTTGGAGTGGTCGAAAATCTGACCGGTGATGTTTGACGCTAGAGTGAAAGCTAAAATTTTAACGTTTTTTAGCGGCGGTTGGTCGCTAAGATACGCCAGCCGAGCGCCGGTTTGAGCGGCTAGTTGTTGCCAGACGATAATGTTGGAATTATGTTCGTGGTCGCTGAGCAAAATTATATCGCCGCTTTTCAAAGTTGAGCGCAGACCCCAAGCGGCTTGGTTTAGGGCGTAAGTAGTGGAATGAGTAAAGATTATTTCGTCCGGCGCTGCGCCGATAAATTGAGCAGTTTGGTGGCGGGCGGCATCGTAAGCCGAAGTGGCTTGTTCAGCTAGGCGGTAAGTTGCGCGCCCGATGTTAGCGCCACAGTCGGCGTAATAAGTATGCACAGCGTCGATGACAGCTTTGGGTTTGAGCGTGGTGTTGGCGCTGTCGAGATAAACCAGCTTGGGGTGGTTGACTAAAACTGGAAAATCGGCGCGGTTCATGATATTACCTGAGCTTTCCGAAAAGGTTTAAGCGCTGCGTCGATGATCAGTTTTTGGGCTTGGCGCGGATTAAGACCACGGCTCGTGAGATAAAACAGTTCGATATCGGAAATGTGTTTGGTGGTAAGGGCATGTCCGGCTTTGACGGCGTTGTTGTAGATTTCCAGATTCGGCGCGGCGGCAATAACAGCGTCGTCGCTGGCGACAGCACGGATTTCCAGCCAAGCTTGGCTGTCCGGCGCGCTTGGGCGGATAATTGTAACGGCATCGACTGTAACCTTAGCGCGCTGGCTGGCTAAAATGCCGATGGCGATGTGCGAGCTGGTTTTGGGGTGGTCGTGAGTGATGATAAATTTGACATTTAGGTTTCTGCCGGCGGTGGCGCGTACTAGAAATTGTTCTTTGACATCGCCGCGTATGGTGCGCTGTATAACTTTTCTCATCTGAGCGCTCCTGTCATGTCAAGGTCGATTAAGCGGTTGAGTTCGGCAGCGTATTCCAGCGGAATGTTTTTGACAATCGGCTCGACAAAACCGTTGACAATCATACTAAGGGCTTCCGCTGCTGGCAGGCCGCGACTGGCTAGGTAGAACAGCTGTTCGTCGCCGATTCGCGACACGCTGGCTTCGTGGGCGATCGAGGCATCAGCGGTCTTAATGACATTAGTTGGATAAGTTTTGGAGACTGACTTTTCGTCCATCAGCAGAGCATCGCAAGTGGTGGAAGTTTTGGCGTTGGCGGCGGTCGGTTCGATGGCGATTTTGCCGCGATAAGCGCAAACGCCACCGTCTAAACTGACCGATTTGGAGATAATTGTCGATGAAGTATTGGCGGCTAAGTGAATGGCTTTGCCACCGTTGTCTTGGGTCTGTCCGGATTTAGCCAGCGCCAGCGATAGAATATCGCCGCGCGCGCCCTCGCCAGCCAAAATCACAGCTGGATATTTCATAGTCAGTTTTGAGCCGATATTGCCGTCGATCCACTCGCCGACAGCGCCAGCTTCCACTAGCATGCGTTGTGTTGTAAGATTTACAACATTTGTTGACCAGTTTTGAATTGTGGTGTAGCGCACCCGCGCGCCGCGCTTAGCGATTACTTCGACAACCGCAGCATGCAGCGAATCGGTCGAATAAATCGGCGCAGTGCAGCCTTCGACATAATGTACTTCAGCACCCTCGTCCGCGATAATCAAAGTCCGCTCAAACTGACCGAGATTAGCCAAGTTGATCCGAAAATAAGCTTGTAACGGCACGTCCAAGCGCACGCCGCGCGGCACATAAATAAAACTGCCGCCGCTCCAGACTGCCGAGTTGAGAGCCGCGAATTTGTTATCGTCGGCGGCAATAACTGTACCGAAATATTGCTTAAAAAGCTCGGCGTGGCTGTGGAGCGCTGTGTCGGTGTCGAGAAAGACCACGCCCAAATCTTCCCATTCTGCCTTGAGGTTTTGGTAAACGATCTCTGAATTATACTGCGCACCGACGCCGGCCAGATACTGCTTTTCGGCTTCTGGCAAGCCAATGGCGTCGTATGTTTGACGGATTTTTTTTGGTAGTTTTTTCCATGATGAAACTTTGCGCGTAGTCGGGCGAGCGTAGTAACAAATCTTATCGAAGTCGATAAAGCTCAAATCCGGACCGAAATCCGGCAGTGCAAACTTTATAAAGTTTTTGTAAGCTTTTAAGCGATAATTTAACATCCAAAGCGGCTCTTTTTTAGCGGCCGAGAGGTCGCGCACGACTTGTTCGCTGAGTCCGGTCGGGAACTTTAACATTTACAAATCCTTAAATCCGCCGCTTTGTAGCCGCGCGATCAGCGGCTCGCCGCCAGATGCCGCCAGACGACCGTTTTTAATAACATAAATCACGTCGGGCTGGAGCGACTGAAGCGTTTGGGGGTTGTGTGTTACCACCGCCAAACTAGCCGGCCAGTCGAGCTTGGCTAGTTTCGCCATCAACGCCGCTGCGCCGTCGATATCCAGCCCAGAATCCGGCTCGTCCAAAAAAGCAAATCGCGGACGCAGCGCTAACATCTGCAAAATCTCCGAGCGTTTTTTTTCGCCACCCGAAAACCCCACGTTCAAATCGCGATCTGGATCGAAATTCTTAAAACCCAGATCGCTGGCGTGGCGGCGCAAATCATTCAAAATTTCGTAAAAATCAGCTCGATTACCGGCTTGGCGAGCCAAAGCCACGCGCAAAAAATCCGCCCAACTAACACCTTCGACCTCGACCGGATATTGCAGTCCTAAAAACAGCCCGCGCTGCGCCTTTTCGTCGGGCGGCAGGTGAGCGATATCTTCCTTGCCCAGGAGAATTTTGCCAGCGGTTATTTTGTAGTGCGGATGACCCATCAAGGCATTGACCAAACTCGACTTGCCCGAACCATTCGGACCCAAAATCCCATAGCGCCGCCCAGCCGCAAACTCCAGCGACACGTCCTCCAAAATCTTATGTCCGTCGGCGCTAGCGACCGACAATCCAACAATCCGCAATTTCGACATCTAAAACCTCCTCTTACATACATTTTACAACGAAGCGAGAGAAAGGTAAAACTTGTTTTAACCTCTCCGAGCCTATGTAATATTACAACTATGTTATAATATTCTCACGCGCTCGTGGCGGAATTGGTAGACGCGCTAGCTTGAGGGGCTAGTGACCGCTTTAGGTCGTGGAAGTTCAAATCTTCTCGAGCGCACCATTTTAGAAAAATCCCGAAAATCTCCGCTCGCGAAGCGGATTTTTTGTTAATTTCACAGAGTATTGCTATATAGTCATAATATCAGCAGCGCCACCGCCGGCAGGGTAAGGGCGGAGAGAATTGTGCTGACTACGACTAGGCCGCTGGCATTTTCGGTGTCGCGGTCGTATTTTTCGGCGAATAGACCGAGTGTGGTGGCGGTGGGTAGAGCTTGAATCAGGACGATGATTGTTAGTACACTGTCGGGCGCGCCGATTAGTTTCATAACTCCGAACGCTGCCAGCGGCCCGAGAATCAGTTGGGCGACACAGGTCAGGACGATTTTACGATTCCGAAAAACTTTTCCGAGTTCGGCGCGGCTGAGCATGTAGCCGATACAGATTAGGCTGAGCGGTGTCATAATCCCGCCGATGTAGCCGATCGAGGCGCTGAGCGGCGCTGGCAGTTGCAACGAAAACACAAAAGTCAACATGCCGAGCAGAACCGCGATGATGTTGGGGTTGATGAAGGCTCGACCGATGTGTTTAACGTCGAATTTTTTCTCGAACAACATAATGCCGTAGCCAAACAGCATAAGATTGAAAATCACCACAAAACCAGCGTAAGAAATTAAGCCGTCAGCGCCAAAAATAGCGCTGACAAGCGGGTAGCCCAAGAAAACTGCGTTGTTAAAAACAAAGGCAAATTGGTATTCAAAGTAGTTTTTGCGGCTGAAACGCGGGCGAAACAGCAGTTGGCTGATGACGACCATAACCAAAAAAATCAGCGCGCCCGAGCCCAAACCCCACAGGAACAACCACAAAGCGTCGATGTGGAAAACTTCCGGAAAGGCGCTAAACAGGGCACAGGGCATGGCCACCATTAGCAGCAAGTTAATAAGTTTTTTGTTAAAATGCTCGTCGACCCAACCGGCTTTGCCGAGCGCGAAACCGGCGGCAATCATAATCGCCACCGCAATCAAGCTGGAGTAGAAGATGTTTAGGTCGATTAGCATAACTTTATTGTAGCAGATTTTGGGGAATTATTTTTGGGCGGTTTTGGTGGTTGGTTTTTTAGCAGCTGGCTTTTTGGTGGCCGGTTTGCTGGCGGTTTTGGCAGCTGGTTTTTTGGCGACTGGTTTGGCGGCTGGTTTTTTGGTGGCAATTTTGACGCCAGCTTTTTTAGCCAATGCCGAGTAGCGCTTCATTTGACGGGCTCCGGTGTTTTTGGGCAGGACGTTTTTTTTGACAGCGGTGTCGATCTTGCTTTGGAGTTCACATAGGGCTTCAAAGGTTGGTTTTACCTCAAAAGCTTTAGAGGCAACTTTGAGTGCGCGCTTAACACGCAAATTTTGGGCGTGGCGACGTTCGTCTTGGCGCATTTTTTTCTGAGCTGATTTGATAATTGGCATTCTTCTCCTTTATGGGCGAACCGAAGTCCTTATGCCCATTTAATTATTCTCGACAATTTTAACTCATCAGCCGGCAAAATACAAGCTTGACCTTTTTGGTGTTTTGGTGTACTTTTAGTAGAGAAAAGGACAACATGGACAATCAAACCCAAATTATCGCCAAAATCAACCAGTCGAAAAACATTTTGATTACTGTCGGACACAGCCCGTCAGTTGATGTTTTGACAGCGGCGTTGGGTTTGACTTTGGCGATTGACAAGCTGAAAAAGCATTCTTCGGCGATTTTTTCCGGTCAGCTGCCGCCGATTATGAAATTTTTGCGTCCGGAAAGGACTTTTGAGGATTCGACCGCCAGCTTTCGCGATTTTATAATTTCACTCGACAAGGACAAGGCTGACAAACTGCGTTACAAAGTCGAGGGCGATTTAGTGAAGATTTTTATCACGCCTTACCACACCACGATTTCGCCGGCTGATTTGAAGTTCGAGCAAGGCGAGATGAATGTCGATTTGATTATCGCTATCGGAGTCAAAAACCAAGCCGACATTGACAAAGCCGCCATGGCGCATGGCAAAATTCTACATTCGGCGGCGATTGTTACCATTAAGTCCGGCGCGGCCAGCGATTTTGGCGCGATCAACGCCGCTTTCCCAACCACCAGCGGCTATTCGGAAGCGGTCTCGAAATTAGTCATTGAGCTGGACGAGAACTTGCTGTCGAAACAAATTTCCACCGCGCTACTGACCGGAATTGTGATTGAAACCGAGCAGTTTTCCAACGCCCGCACCACACCCGACACTATGACAATCGCTAGTAAGCTGCTTTCCAACGGCGCTGACCAACAGTTAATTGTCAAAGAAATTCGCGGTGCGCTTGAGCCGATACCGGTCGCGCCGCCACCTGAACAAATTCAAGACATTCCCGAGTTAGAGCCAGAACCAATTGAAAGTTTGGATGATTTTCTGCCGCCGCCGCTGCCGGATTTTGACGATAAATTGCCGCCGCCGCCGGATATTTCAGCGTCGGAGTTCTCTGAAGTTATATCGCCAGAAATTGTCGAAGCGCCGCCGGAGACTGTTGAGATTCCGCCGGAAGTTGTCAAGATTCAGCCGGAAACCGAACTAGCTCAACCCGATATTATCGAAACCGAACTGCCGGTCTTGACCGATTCCGCCCAGTCGCTGCCGCCGCCGCCCGACACGGTTTTTGACCTGTCGCCGCCCAACCAACCGGAAACCGCGCCACCAGAGCAACCCAAAACTGTGGAGATTATCGACACTTCCAAGTCCGACCCGACCCAGTTTCATATTCCGATTTAAGTGTGTTAAAATGTTGATATGAAAAAATCTCAAATTAGATTGCTTCTGAAACTGTCCGGCGAGCAACTAGCTGGCGACAGTCCGCGCGGTTTTGATATTGAGCGAGCTAAGTGGATTGTTGGCGAAGTTAAGAAAGCTCAAGCCGCTGGCGCAGAAGTTGTGATTACGGTTGGAGCGGGGAATTTAGTGCGCGGCAAGTATTTCGCCGGCCCGAACATTCGCCAAGTTACCGCCGACAACATGGGCATGGTAGCGATTATAATTAACGCTTTGGCGTTGGCTGATGTTTTTAATTCGCTGAGCGTACCGGCGGCGGCGCTGAGCAATATCAAAGCCGACCAAGTTATCGACCAATACACTTATCGGCGGGCGTTGAATCATCTCGCCAAAGGCCGCGTGGTAATTGTCGGCGGTGGCACTGGTCGGCCATATGTAACCAGCGATTCGGCGGCGGTGTCGCTGGCGTTGGAGCTAGACTGCGATTTGGTATTAAAAGCCACCAAAGTTGACGGTGTTTTCGATGACGACCCCGAAACTAATCCAACAGCCCAAAAAATCCCCCATCTGTCGCTGTCCGAAGCGGTCGAAAACCCTAAAGTTAAGGTTATGGACAAAGCCGCACTGGGTTTGGCGGCGGACTTCCACAAACCGATTGTGGTGTTTGAGTTGCTAAAAGCCGGCAACATTGCGCGGATTGCCGCCGGTAAAACTGTCGGCACGCGAATTGAATAATGTGTTAAAATATTGGTAATGGAAGAAATTGTTAAAGTTGTCTCAGAAGCGGTTAAAAACTTGCTCGGATTGAAGCTGGAAATTGTTTTAGAGCCGACCGAGGCTAAGTTTGGCGATTATGCCAGCAACGCGGCGCTAAATTTGGCGGGGCGGTTGGGTCAGAACCCGCGCGACATCGCCGAGCA
>JAITSF010000051.1 GCA_031287975.1 Candidatus Nomurabacteria bacterium | reverse complement strand
CGAACAGGGAAATTTATCACCGAATAAATCTTTCGCTAAGGATGCCGAGCCGGAGGAGGAATCTTGGCAGGAATACTTAATGAATATACTGCAAACGTTAAGTCCGGGGGCCTTTGAGTCTTTGGCTCAGCGGATTCTTCGCGAATCTGGCGTCGATCAAGTAGAAGTGACCGGACGCTCTGGCGATGGAGGCATAGATGGCAGTGGTGTTTTAAAAATCGCGGGATTCATCAGCTTCAGAGTTCAATTTCAATGTAAAAGGTGGCAAAAACCAATACCCGTCAAAGAAGTTCGCGACTTTGGTGGTTCTTTGCGCGGTCGCGACGCTAAGGGTATTTTTATCACTACTAGCACCTTTACGAAAGACGCCGTCAAAGAAGCTTCTCGCGAGGGCGCTGAGATTGATTTGATTGATGGTGTTGCGCTTGTAAAAAAGATAAAATCTCTTGGGTTGGGGTTGAAAATCACCAACGTTGAGAAAGTCGAGATTGACCAGGCGTGGTTTGAGGAGTTATAGGTTTCTCTGTGGTGTAGTCATGTTAAAATCATTAGAAAATAAGAGAATTGATAAACGTGTAGCAGATATAATAAATCTTATGGATAGTGATAAATATAAAGAGGCTCTTGTAAAACTAAATAACTATGAAAGGGTATATAGCGCTAACAGGGCGTTCAAGCTCGCAAAGGTTGGACTATATATAGATTTGGGGAATTATTTAAACGATAAAGAAGCAGTCGAAAAAGGGATATCTACCGGCGAGACGTGTCTATCTAACCAAGACTTCAAGGATTATCACGACTCTTTGATATATAACGTTTCTAATGGTATTCATTTTAGAATCAGTAGACATTTCAAAGACCACGGGACATATTTTGGTGTTGAAAGAGATGTCCATAGGTGTATCAGGATGTTAAAAAAATCCATAAGCATTTCGCCGTCACCTAATGCGATGGTTAACCTAGCCAATTTATATGATGAAGTTGGGCGTACGCTTGAAGCTATTATTGAGTATGACAGAGCTGCAAAAACGGACACTCAATTTGGCATGGTGTATGGTAATGAGGCCATCGCGGTTCAAAGGTTAGCATATGTAAGCGAGTATAAAAACGCATATTTGATACGAGCCCATCAGCTTTTCAGTAAAGCCATACAATACGAAAACTCCGTTATTCGGTCGGGTGGCTCGCAGGCATTAAACGAGTTTAAACGAAAAATGGGCGAGATAGAAGAAGCGTTTAAGAATCAGAAGCATCTATTAAATATTAACCTAACTCACCCCAGGTTTGATCAAGATAAAATGGGCAAAGATGAATTATCATACACACATTTTTGTTTAGAAAATGACCTATACCTAACCCTACATATATTTGACCGACACTCAACAGGGAGTGTGGGCGACAATATCTCCACGTCATTCATCACCAAAGTGACGGACACTTCCGAGCAGCAGCGCATCAAAGAGACTTTTATGCGCCTTAACGAAATTAATGAGTCTTACATTACAGGGAGGTATATTTTATGGTTGTCCCAAAAAACAAGCGAGGACTTATCCAATATAAGCAAGCAGTCATTATTGGTTAATAATCTGGATTATACTGCTCATAATATATACACAGGACTTCTAAAATCGGCCTATACAGAGGGTTTTTCTACCCTTGATAAGATTGCTGGTACTATCAATTATTATCTCAATCTAAACCAGGATGAACGAAAAATTAATTACAGAAATATTTGGTATGCGAATCTCAATAAAAAAGATGGCTTTAATAATATTATAAAATCCCAAACTTATCATATATTCGGATTATATTCCATCATGAGAGAATTGGGGGAGGAATTTTCTGAAATCAGAAACAGCATAGAACATAGATATTTCAAAATCGGCACCTTGCCTGATCCAGAATCTAAGACCCCGACTTTTGAAGAGTTTACTCAACGAACCACTGAGGTTTTCTATAGAATTAAATGCGCCATCGTTTGCTTGTTGAGCTTCATCAACACGTGCGAGGAGTTTAAAAGTCGGGACTCGACGAAAAGCGGTCGTATGATTCCTGTTATGCTCGCGAATACTGATCAGTGGTTGGATTTATGGCATTAGCTGGCTGGATTCTAATCGGCTATGAGCCCAGTTTAATATGGATGGAGACCCGGCCTATCCTCGTAATATGGTCTGAGCTGTGCTGAATTATCTACTATATTCTTCAGTTCGTCATCCTTGATGCCTAAAATTTTTAGCAAAACGAGCTTGGTGTATATAGCTAAAATATTACTTGCCTGTTGAATTTTAAAATCGCCAAGTGTTTTTGGCCTAAGTTCTTTATCGCCGTGGGTTAAGTAATTCCTGGTGTTAACAACCTGATCAACTAATTGTTCATCTGGGCGTTTTATGCCGTGTTTTTCACATATATCAATGATTTCTTTAAGCCTTTGGCGTAACGAGATCTCATTGCCGTATTTTAATTTTTCTTTTACGAATCTCGCGTCTTTCGTCTCGAGTCTAGAAGTGATTCTATCCAACCTGTCTTTGTAGTCTTTGTCTGTTTGATTAGTATGATTAAAATACCTCCTATGGACAGACTCTAAGGCGTTAATAATAAGCGTAAATCTTACTTCGTCACTGAGATATGTTGTTCTGAGTAATATTATAGTCTCTACTATTTCGTGTATTTTTTCATAATGACCAACCCAATTGTAAAAAACTTGATTTATATTAGACACGTCACTAAGTTTGAATAACATGTCATGGGTGCTAAGTCTATCATCTAAACGATACCTTTTTCCGTTGGTTGAACGGATGACGTATAAATGATCAAATTTTTTGCCAGACGTTTCCGAAGAAAATATGTGCGCTGAATAGGGCAACGGAAATATAAAATTAAAGAAGTCTTCAACGTAAGATAGGATAGTAATAAGCCTGTCGAGCGGCGCACCTTTTTTAGGCCGTGTATACTGTATAGTTACTGACGATTCGGTATGCGCTTTGAACTCACCATTAATGATTTTGGCATCAAGATCAGGTACGAATGTATTTTGTAGAATAATTTTGCGTCCATCTCCAATCGGTATCTCATGATAGATCTGCTGATTTTTACTGGTAAATCCGCGTGTCCCATAATCGAAATCAAGCAGGTCTTGATCAAACCAAGCGCCTATTCCCGGAATACGACAAGATAAATCGTGAATGGTCTCAGGCATTGGTTTTTCCTTGTTGTGTAAAATAGCCATATTTGGAGAGCAAGATACAGAAATCTCTTCCGTTACTAATAAATTTTCAAGACTATTAACGCATGCGGAATTTAGAAGCGTTACTCTAGTATTTTTGCCCAAACTGGTGATTTTCTCCTGAAAGCCCATGATTTCTTTAGCTTCTTGATTTTGCAACGTAAATTTCAAGATTATCTCATCGCCGTTAAACCCCAGAGTGCCGTTAACACGTTTATTGGTGTCTCCAAGTATCGTCCATACTTTTTTGTCTAGGTGTTCATTGAGGCGAAATATCTCCCCTATTTTTTCTGGTGGGATATTTAAGATACTACTAAAAGACATGACAATAAGTATTTTAACACAATTTTATAATAAATGCTCGCTACCTTCAAGCGCCACGCTTTCTTTTTAGTTTGTTGCAATTGTGGACGTATCTACCGCTCAATTTTTTAAGAAATGAGACAGGGTGACGAAGCTCAAAAGCTTATAACCACTTACAAACGTTATAGACTCTACTGCAATAATATTTATGAAAAATTACATCGGTGGGGTGACGTTTCTGGAGCTTTATGAAGCATTTAGATTTAGCAAGAAAATTTATTTGTGGAACTATATCTACTAACTGAAAAAGGATCATCACTAGTGAGTTTGAGAGTCGTGTTAAAATATCGTGTACTTGAACAAAAGAAGGTTTGGGCGGTGGCGTTCGAGGACGACGAGCGGATTTATTTCGTCGCTGAAACTAAAGGCGTGGACGATATCTATAGCCCGCACCTCAGCGACAGCGAACGTGATCGGATCCTGGCCGGACGACAACATTTCGCCGAACTCGGTGTGGCGTATATTGCGCCGACAAATTCGCTTGGTGATACATTTGGAAAATTATTGGATAGAATGTAAGTTACGGGACACCCGTTTTCTAAAAGTTTATAGCCATTTACAAACGTTATAAACTTTCAAGGAGGTTGAATATTGAATAAAATGTAGCTCTTTAAAGAGCTACATTTTATTTATCCGAGCAATCTTAGCTGGTGTGACATGGATTGCAGCAAAAATAACAGCCGTTAATTCGCCAATACGGATGTAATAACTGCGCTTTCGTGACGGCGTCACGGCAGTTATTGAACAGACCAAGGTATTCTCGATTTCCAACATCTGGCAACCAGCTGCAGTTCTCATCGTGGACTTCGTGATCTCCGTTATCCTGCTCGTTTTGATTAACATAATAATGAAGCATGATAGACTTCCTTTCTGGCTGTATTCTCTCATTTCAGCGCAATTAAGTTGATATTATGGTAAAATGAGAAAGTACAGACATAACAATTTTGTACGAGAGAGCGCCCTTACGATAATTGGGTGCTTTTCTCACACTTACCCTCCAATGAGCCCACCTCACCATCAGATTATTTCTATTGTATCAAACTTATGGAAAAAATCAAGCAAAGCCTTGTACAATTTTGTGGAATTTGCTAAAATTTAGATATCAACATAACGAAAGGTAGTAATGAGTACAACTGAACTTATTAAAAAACTGCGAGAGGACGCTGGATTAACCCAACAAGAAATTGCAGAGAAACTAGGTTTGGCGCGGGCGACTTATGCAGCCATTGAAGACGGTCGCGAGCCTAGGCTGGGCACGATTAAAGAGCTGGCGGAGTTTTATCAAGTGGCTCCTGGTGACTTGGTTGACGGTAAAATTTCGCGTATTCACGAGCCGATATCTGTCTATGAGCGAGTTAATAAAACTATCACAGAAAAAAGGGAGCTAAAACCGAGAACCAACCCTGATAAACTACGCGATGTACTTCTATATCTCACCGAAAAAATCGGCGCTAAACCAAATGTTGGCGAAACAGTTTTATACAAACTGCTTTATTTCATTGATTTTGACTATTATGAGAAAAACGAACGGTCGATTACTGGACTGACATATATAAAAAACCATTTTGGACCAACACCAGCTGGGGCGTTTGCTAAAATCGTCTCAAAAATGGAACAGGATGGCGACATAGAAACCGCAGAAACAAAATATTATACTCACAAACAAAAGAAATATTTGCCGCGCCGACGAGCCGACCTTAAGAGCTTAAGCGCCGACGAGTTGGCGCACATTGATTGGGAAATAGAGCGGCTTGGTGATAAATCCGCGAACGAGCTGTCCGACTTGTCGCATCTTGACACGCCTTGGGTGGTGGCGGAGCACGGCAAGCCGATCAATCCCAAATTTGTTTTTTATAGAGGCACAAAGACTGCTGTGGCGGAGCCGGAAGATGAACTTTAGTGAAAGTCCGGAATTTGCCAAAGAATTTAAGGGATTTGCGAAAAAGTGGCGCTCACTAAAAGCTGATCTTGACGATGTCAAGCTGACAATTGAAAAATTATATACTCCACAAGAGGGTGTGAAGCTTGATGAGTTTAGAGAGTTATTTTTTAGCGGTAAGCGTGCAGCGATTATATATAAATCTAATACTTGTGAAGTTGTTAAGATGCGCCTACATTGTGCTTCGCTTAGTAAAAAGGAGCTGATGCGGCTTATATTTGTATTTACCCAAACTGCTAGGGACGTAACATTTATTGAGCTGTATGCTAAAAACGAGAAATCTAGAGAAGATAAAAAACGTATTAAAAAATACATACAATAAGTGAGCGCGCTGTGTATTGAATGATGCCTTAGTGGGCAAGGTTTCGGTTGTGCGTTTGTGTTATAATTATCATACCCTAAAGAAAGGAATGAAATGAAGATTTTTATAATTTGCTCAAAAGCGTTTTACGACAAAATCCCGCCTATTAAAACAAAGTTGGAAAAGCTAGGACACGAAATTGTTTTACCGAATAGTTACGAAGACCCGGGAATGGAAGCTCGGGCTTGGGCTGATGGTAAACAGCGGTATCAAAGGTGCGCTGATTATGGAAAGTGTTAAGAAAATAAAGTCAATCGACGCGGTGCTGTGTCTGAATTTTGAAAAACACGGCCTGAAAAATTACATTGGCGGAGCGACGTTTTTAGAACTTTATGAAGCATTTAGGTTCAGCAAGAAAATTTATTTATGGAACGATATCCCAGAGGGAATTTTGTACGATGAAATTCATGGTTTTCAGCCGGTTGTGATAAAGGGTGATTTAGGTAAGGTAAAATGATGTTGGTTTCTGCCGCTAAGCAAATCAAGCGGAAACTTTATAAAGTTAAAGACCGCGCTGATCAACGGCGGCGATTGGCGACGGCTGGCGCTAGGCTCGGCCGTTTCTATATACTGTACTCAAACTGTCAAAATGGTGTGTAAATTTAACTTGGCTGAAAAAGTCGGCTTTGCACCTTGTATTTTTATGAAAAGTATGATATAATTTTAGTGTTCAAGGTTGGTAAGCGAGGTCCCGAGGGAAAACGTCAACCAGAAAGTTCTTTGTTAGTTTGGTTGGTGTTTTCCCTTTAATTTTTTAACGCCCTATTGGGCTGAAAATAGAACGGCTATTTTATTAAAGAGGAAAGGAAACGACATGTATGAATTTTTTGTAGGGTTATTGACATCCATAACGTTATGTGGGCTTATTGGGGGGATTTTGTTAATGCTGTCTAGCGATCTTTCAGAAAAAATCGCCAGACGTTTTTTTGGCGAAGCATACGCTGAGTGCGAACACGAAGCTGCGGGATCGGTAGTAATACTCAGCTGTTTTTTCATGGTGGTTACTTTTGTGGTAGCCATGATTGGACAGCCAGTGCTTTCCGGCTGCTTCGCCGGTATGGCAATCGTCGGTACCGTGATCGCAACCGTATGGGTATCGGTTGCTAAACATAAGTACCGAAAGGCGCAAATCCAAAACCAACCAAACAAACCTGCCGCTAATTAGCGGCAGGTTTTCTTTTGGAATTTTTGATGCGGAAATTCTGCTGATGATGGGCGATGAGTATCGCCAGCGGATTGTGGAGAAGGATGAAAATGAATGATGGAGAGTTAACTAAGTTTATAATCATTTACAAACGTCATAAACTTTGTTACAATAGTCCTTATGGAAAACTATGTTGAAAAATTGAATCGGATTATCGCTGCTAGCGGTTGGAGTCAGGAGGATTTGTCCGACCGTTTGGGTGTGTCGTTTGCAACGCTGAACAAATGGGTTAACGGCAACCGAGCCGCGCGACAGCGCCAAAGCTAAAATTGACCAAGTGGCGGCGGAGATTTTGGAGGATAAACGTAGGCGGGGTAAAGACTTTATAAGGTTTTCTAAAATTCCGCCTATGGTTTTTGTGTGTTGTATGATACAATAGTGATGTCTGGTGTTGGTGTGCATCGGAGTTCCTCTGGAGAATATCGACCCACAAGTTCTTTACTAGTTTGGTTGATAATTCTCCTTGACCCTTTTCAATGCTCAGAATGTTTGGGCTGAAAATATAAATTGTTTTTTGTGACGACGCGTTGAAAGGAGCAGCAATGACAGATCTTGAGTACTATTTAGTTCAATGCTTGTTTTTATTTGGTGGGGTAACTATCTTTGCTCTAGTATACAGATTAAATGACGGCAGAAAAAAAGGTCTAGTAAGTACATTATTGACTTGTTCGGCACTACTAATAATGATAGGCTTAATAATTAGGTTATTTATTGATGTATTGGTGGTCATGTTGGTTATAGGGCTAGTCGGAATAGCATTAATATTTATAGCTATCGTTATCGAGGGGATCGAACATACGCTCATCCGCCGCCGTAACAAAAAATCCATATCCGAGTAATTAACCAAACTGAACCTGTCGCTAAATTAGTGGCAGGTTCAACTTTTTTGTTAGGCGAAAACTTTATAAATTTTCTTACATGGGGGTTGACAGGTTTTGGGAGATGAGTATAATCGGTTAAGCATAAATTTATAAAGGAGATGGCTGTTGTGCAGGCAACGCAGAATATTACAGCTCGGGTTATTGATGTCCTCGGCGTTCCGGATACGGGCGCGTGGGGCAGTTTTGGTGGTTTGATTATTATGGCGGCGATTTTGATGACTGTTGGGTTAGCGGCCGTTTTGCTGGTTTGGAATTTTAGAATAACAGGCAGATTTCTTTCGCTGTTGATCGTGCCGGCTTTGGCATTGTTTGGCGTTTTATCACCGGTGACTTTGGCGACTTCGGCCTTAACTTTGGCTAATAGTGATATCGAACTAGTTTATCCCGCCGGCGAATTGACCGAGGCGAGGACTAAATCTGTCGCGAGTGCTATGACGGTGGCGGTTGACAGTGTGGCGGGCTATACTTTGGCTGCTAAACTTGACCAAGTTTCGGCGCAAAATATTACGGTAACTTTGGACGGCGCGACTTTGAGCGAGGACAGTCAGGAAATTTACTCTGGCGCGGACAGCGAGCAGGAGCATAATTTGGCCGTAACTGTGCCGGCTGGTATGTCGGCGGGTGTTTATAAATTTGCGATTGTTTATGACTTAATCGAGAACGCGACGACGAAAAATGCTTGCGCGGCGGGCGATAAATTTAAGGGCGATATCGGCGATATTCGCGATATCGGCGCGGCGACGGCTGCTTGGACGGTTGGCGATATCGGCTTGGCGACCGATATCCGGAATAATCAGCAATATTGCATTGGTCGGCTGGCTGACGGTAATATTTGGATGTTGGACAATTTGCGGTTGGGCTCGACGGATGGCCCGATAACTTTGACTAACAGTGATAGCGATCTTAAAACTAGCGCTTCATTTACGCTGCCACAGTTGACCACTAGCAGCGCGTTGGACTACGACAACCCGCAGACTTACGGGCCAGTAATGGGCGACAGCGGTACTGGCGAGACTAATTATGGCTATTTTTATAACTGGTCGGCGGCAACGGCAGGCGAAAGCCGCGCCACTATGCCGGCCGGTGCCGGTAGCGCCCAAAATTCAATTTGCCCGCACCATTGGCAGTTGCCGGTGGCTCATTACGACCCCATTAAACCGAACCATTTCCAAACGCTCAACGCGGCAATGGCTTTGGATTCT
The DNA here is from genome assembly GCA_031287975.1 of Candidatus Nomurabacteria bacterium. Lineage (GTDB taxonomy): Bacteria > Patescibacteriota > Saccharimonadia > Saccharimonadales > Saccharimonadaceae > JAISDN01. The sequence goes on along the minus strand of JAITSF010000051.1, from coordinate 3,120 downwards.
GGCCTTATCACAAGCGACCAAGCGAACGATCCGTGGGGCAGCGATTATGATAGTTGGTATCAAAATTGGCATAATGACGGCCCGTTTCGGGGTGTGTTTTCGGGTTATTGGGACGACGGTTTCATTGCGCAGGGCGAGATAGGCTATCTTTGGTCCCGAACTGCCGCGCCGACTTATGACGATAGTGCTTTTTATCTATTTATCAGTTCCGATAGAATCAGTCCGACTTATGACATTTTTCGCAGCTCTGGGTTGGCGATTCGTTGTATTTACAAGCAGTAGGTAATTATGCAGCTCCCGTGCTATAATAAACTTAAAAGAAAGAGAGGGCAGATGAATAAGATTTATGATGTGGCGATTGTGGGGAGTGGGCCGGCGGGGTTGGCGGCGGCGATCTATACGGCGCGGGAGCGGCACTCGACTTTAGTGATAGAGAAAGGCGTGGTCGGCGGTCTGATGGCGACGATTGACAAAATTGATAATTATCCAGGATTTTTGGGTGTTAGCGGCGGAGAACTAACAGAGAAGTTTTGGAATCAGGCCGAAAAGTTTGGCGCTGAGTTGAAAAACGCCGAAGTTTTAAGATGTTGTAAAAAAGACAACGTTGTAAAAATCACAACAGACAGCGGCGAAATCAGCACTAAAACTCTAGTTATTGCCACCGGAAATTCCTATCGAAAAATCAACATTGCTGGCGCTGAGCGTGTTCACTACTGCGCCACTTGCGACGGGCCCTTTTACAAAGACAAAAATCTGGCGGTTATCGGCGGCGGCAATTCGGCGGTACAGGAAGCCATGTTCTTAGCGGAATTCGCCAAACATATCAACTTAGTCGTCCGCTCGAAACTGACTGCCAGCCAGATTTTACTGGACGAGCTAAAGCGCTACAAAGGTAAAATTGACGTGCGTTTGGGCGCTGAGCCGGCGGAAGTGGTAATTGAAAAAAACCAAGTTGTCGGGCTGAAGCTGGTTGGCGGCGAAGTTTTGCCGGCGGACGGAGTGTTTGTTTTTGTCGGCTCGATCCCCAGCAGCGACCGACTAGATGGTTCGCGGACTAAGCTCGACGAACGTGGCTATGTTCTGACCGACACCGACCTAATGACTAACGTGCCGGGAATTTTTGCGGCCGGCGATATCCGCTCTGGCAACGTCAAACAAATCGCTGTCGCTGTCGGCGAGGGCGCGACAGCAGCGCGCTCGGTCCGGCGCTATTTGGAAAGTTTGAATTTTTAGCAAAACCGTGTATAATTAGGTTGAAATAACAGAAAGGTTTTAGAGGGGTATGACGAGCGTGATTGTGTTTTTGGCAAGTTATTTGGTCTGGCTGATTTTGGTCGGGGCGGTGGTTTTGGTTGGGCTTGACCTCTGGCAGGATACTAACCCGCGTCATCGGTCGCTGCGGCGGCTGCGCGAGGCTAATTGGCGCAAGGTCGGGTTTATTTTATTGGCATCTTTGTTGGCGTTTTTGTTGGCGCAACTGCTGCACTTGTGGCCGGTCGAATATTATCGGCCGTATCAGATTATTATGACACGACCGCTGGTAATGCCGAGTTTGGATACGCCGTTTCCGTCGGATCATGTGATGTTGGCTTTTGGGTTGGCGCTGGCGGTGGTGTTTATGACTAAGTTTAAGAAAATCGGTTTGCTTGTTTTGTTGTTGGCGGCCGGTGTGGCGGTGGGGCGAGTCTTAGCCTTGGTGCATACGCCGCTGGACGTTTTTGGCGGCATAATTTGCGCTTTGGCTGGGGCGGCGGTCTGGTATTATTTGTACTATCGCGACACGCCGCGCCGGCTGCCGCGCGATTTGCGAAAACTGTGGAAGTTAACTAAAAAAGTCGCGGCTGATATCGGACAGGACGCGGCGGCGCTGATACGGAAAGTCCGACGATGATTGATATTTGGGTGGTTTTAGTGATTGTTATAGCGCTAAGTGTTGTATTTATTACAACGTTGTTAATTTTACAACATCAACGAAAATTCAGCGGTGGCGAGGGTTTAAACGACCTGTCGCGGCGACTGGACGACATGACTAAAATGATGAACGACAACGCGCTGCGTCATAACGAGTCGATCCACAAACAATTCGCCGCCAGCCAAAAACTGGTAGCTGATATCACCGAGCGCATGACCAAGTTCGAGGACACCAACAAGAATATCCTGAAAGCCACCGACAAGCTGGAAGATCTGCAAAATATCTTGCTGAACCCTAAACATCGCGGTAATTTCGGCGAGTTTCAACTGGCGTCTCTGCTGGAAAATTATTTTCCGCCGACCCAGTGGCAGGCTCAATATCAGTTCAAAAACGGCGACAAAGTTGACGCGGCGCTGTTTTTGAAAGATAGCAAAATTTTGCCGATCGACAGCAAGTTTTCTCTGGAAAATTACAACCGTATGATCAGCGAAAAAGATTCCGTCCGCAAAAAAGTTCTGGCCAAAGAAGTTTATAAAGACCTCAAAAACCGGATTGACGAAACCGCTAAATATATCCGGCCGACGGAGGACACCATGGATTTCGCCTTTATGTTTATCCCTAGCGAAGCACTATATTACGACATGTTTTTGGTGAAAGTCGGCGAGGCCGGCGCTAGCCGCGACCTCATGGAATATGCCACCCGCGACAAAAAAGTTATCGTCGTCAGCCCGACAACATTTGTGGCCTATCTGCAAACGGTGCTGCAGGGTTTGCGCGGCTTGGAAATTGAAAAACAGGCTAAAAGTATCCAAAAACGCGTCGGTCAACTGGGCGCGCATCTCGGCAAATACCAAGAATACATGGCAAAGCTGGGCAACTCGCTGGGTACAACTGTCAGCCATTTCAACACCGCCCACAAAGAACTAAAAAAAGCCGACCACGATGTGGTCAAAATCGTCGGCGGCAGTGAGACTGTCGATCCGCTGTTGCTTGACAAACCAAATAGCGACTAATAAAGTTTTTTGTGGTAAAATATCGGTATGAATATTGAGAAAATTAGTCAGGAGCTGCTCGCGCGGGCGCGGCAGCTGGACAATCCGCGCCAGATTTTGCGCGCTCCGGAGCTAAAGAAACTTTACCAAGTTTTGCCTACTCTGCCAGAGGCGGAGCGAGCGGAATTTGGCAAAAAAATCAACGGCTTACGGGGG
>JAITSF010000017.1 GCA_031287975.1 Candidatus Nomurabacteria bacterium | reverse complement strand
CTTGACAAATCAAAGCGCTTGTGCTATACTCATCAACAGGGAAATGTTCCGATTTCCCTTGCTCGGCGTGAGCTTTTTTGTTAGAATAATTTTCGAGAGTTCTTGTCCCTAAATATTCCGGAGTAGCGCAGCGGTAGCGCAGTTGGCTGTTAACCAATTGGTCGCCGGTTCGAATCCGGCCTCCGGAGCCAAATTAAAACCCCCCAATCTCCGCGTTGGGGGTTTTAATTATTAAAAACCTGTTATAATGATTATGTATATAATAAAGGAGAGAAATATGGACGAAAATCAGCATGGTGCGGGGCAGGAGGAGCAATCGGCTGTGCCGCCGGTTGATACTTCGCCGGTCGAGGTTTCATCGCCGCCCGATTTTATGGCTGGCAACCAACCTAAACCTAATAATTTGTTAAGTAATAAGAAGGTAATTGGATTGATTATAGTGGCTGTAGCGCTGGTAGCGCTGGTAGCGTTGATTGTGGTGGCGCTGGTTTTGTCAAACAATCAACGTAGTAACCCCGACACCAGTCAATATGAAATCGATAACCAACTCGAGGAGTATCGAGCGGTGGCTAATGATTCGGCTGGTACAGCGCCGGAAATTATCTCGAGCACCGAAGCTGGTTTGAAAGATATGGTTGCCAATCAAAATATTTCGCCTGAGCAAAAATACAAGGCGGTTAATTCGTTGTCTGGGTTGTATTATAATAATGGCAAATACGTTGAGGCTAATCGAGTTATGGAGGAATATTTAAGTGGCCAAAGCGACTTAACCGACCAGCAGAAATTGCAGGTTTGGGCGGCGCTGGCCAGTAACTATCGCAAGCAAAATAATATTAGTGAGCAGAAAAAATATCTTGAACTAATCAAGGCTAATCGAGACAAGGCTGACGATGAATTTATGATAGATATGTATATTAGTTGGCTGGACGCATTGCAGGTAATGGGATATTAAATGAAAGGGGCAAGTATGACAATTCGAAAAATTTTGTTTAGTGGCGGTTTGGCGGGGCTGGTTTTGGCGGGAGCGTTTGGTTTTGTGTCGGCTTATGCGGCGGACGAAACCGAATCAGCGGTGGAAGTAACTTCGGAGCAGATTCAGCCGACAGCGAGCAGCCAAATTGTGGTGGTTTATGATGATAAAACTTATACTTTAACCCTAAATTCGGCTGGTAATTACGAGGTGTCGTTGGACGGCGCGGTTTTGGGGACGATTACTCAGGAACAATTTACACAGGTTTCTCAAGCGCTCCAAGTTGGGGTAACTGATGATATGAGGGCTTTATGGGGGTATGAAAATGATTCAGCCTTTTTCGAGGCTTTTGTGCAGGGACAGCTGAGGATTATAGGTAGCTATCAACAGGTCGATGAAGACGGTAATTTAACCGAGATGTTTATTTTTGTGGACTGTCAGCCAAAGCCGGCACCGGAAATTTGTCCGGCCAAACAGTATATTGGTTCGGACACAGACACTCAAGCTGATTATTCGGACTGTATATCGAAAGATGAATATAATATTATGTATAAATGGGCCACTAGATTTAATATGGAAGTATCTTGTCCGTCTAGCGGGACAACGACCAGCGGAACAACGACCAGCGGCACAACATCGTCCGATGAACCGACTAGTAGTGGCACAACATCATCTGATGAGCCTACTAGCAGTGGCACAACATCTGATAGGCCACCGACAGGGGGTTTTCGAGAAATAGCTCCGGGAGTTTTTATGAGTACTATAACACCGGTGATTTATCTTTATTCGCCGCAAGAGCTGAGTGTTTCGGTTGACTTGGAATATGACGGTCAGCTGACGACTTATCCGGAAATCGGCGATGGTTGGCGGGTTAAAACCAAACCAAACGGTAAGTTGATCAATCAAGCCGATGGTCGCGAACATAATTATTTAGTGTGGGAGAGTGTAGCAAATTCGGATAGGTATTTTAATATGGCACGGGGTTTTGTGGTTAAAAAATCTGACACTAAAGATTTTTTGCAGACGACTTTGGATAAAATGGGTTTGACGCAATCAGAAGCTAACGATTTTATTGGTTTTTGGATGGGTCGGCTGATGCAAAATGAATACAATTTAATACATTTTGCGACTACTGATGAGATCAATCGCAACTTAGCTAAGTTGAAAGTCTTGCCGCAGTCGGATTCGAACTTGCGGATTTTTATGGCTTACCAAGCGGCCGACCAAAACACTCAAGTTTTGCCGCAAACTATTAAAAAGTTTACTCGTTATGGTTTTTCGTTGATTGAATGGGGCGGTGCTGAAGTGTCGGAAGATTCCTAAGCGGCAGAAAGGTCAAAAAGGGTGGGGAAAAATATATTCAAACACAGAGTAGCGCTGGTTGTTAGTGTAGCGCTGAATTTGATGTGGGTGGCTTTTTTCACTACCCAACCGGTGTCGGCTTGTGGTATTACTGAGGGTTTTGCGACTGATACTAACACCGGACAAATGTTGTGTTCGTTTATTGAACCGGCTAATCAGCTACAGCAGGATTTGCGCGGCTGGGTTTTTGACAAGTCGCAAGAGGGTTTTTTAATTGTTGGCGGCTCGGTCGGCGAAATATCGACCAGCGCTTGGGTAAATATTTTGGTGGTAGCGAATATTTTGTTGGCGGTGGCTTTCTTGGTGGTAATATATGGGTTTGTTACTAATACCAGTTCGGCGCGCATTGGTTATTCGATTAAGAAAACTTTGCCACGTTTGGTTTTGGGGGCGATTGTTATAAATGTGTCGTTTTATGCTGTGTTGTTGATGGTGGATTTGTCGAGTATTATCGGCGTTGGTGCTAATCGGCTGATCGTTGGTAGCGGCGACTCGACTATTACAGTATCAACTTTGCGCAGTAAAACTGATTGCGAAAGTCACGAACTGGTTTGGCGCAGCAATCAATGTTATATGGAGGCCAGCAGCGCGCCACCTAATCCGGCGATCGAGGGTGCGGCTTTGACGTTAGTTCTGCCGAGTGCTAATGCCGACGAGCGAGTCCGTAAGTTTTTAAGTAACGGCGACAGCATGGCGGCTGTTGAGATGAATAGCGGCAGCTTGGCGATTGGGTGGTTATTGACGGTGGCGCTGGTAGTTGTTAATTTGTCATATATCGGCTTGTTGATGCTGTTCACTTTTCGTCAGATTGCTATTATCGCTTTAGCGGTGGTTTCATCAGTAGCTTTTTGTTCGTTGGCTTTGTTTAGTACCAAAAAATTCTTTTGGGGCTGGTTGGATTTTTTGGTTCGGACAATTTTAATTGCACCGGTTTATGTTTTAGCGCAGACCTTTGTGTTCTTTGTGGCGGATGCTATCCCGAGCGGACGAAACGATGGTGTCGGTATAGTGGAAATTGTGGCTGAGGCTACGGCGGCGTTGCTGATTACGGCGGTTTGTGTGTTATGTTTTGTAAAATCCAAAGGCATTATTCAGAAAACCGGTAAGTTGCTGACCAATATTCGCGAAAATGCGGTTTCGCGCGGTGTTTTGAAAGAAACTTCGAAGACTACTGAGAGTAATCACAAAAAACAACTAGCCGAAGAAACTAAAACTCGCTCGGACGTGTTTAAGCTTGATGAAAAAAATATCAAATCAACTCAAACTGCCGTTCTGGGAGCCAAGCGTTTGTGGCCGCGTCGCCGTATCGGCAACTTTAATATTGACAAAGCTTCGCTCAATATCCGAAACTCGACTATTGCGCAGCCACATCCGACAGTCGATGAACATCGAACCGGTAATGTTTATAATCTTAATAATCAAAACAATCAAAATGTTGATGATATAGCTAATCGAAACAGCCAAAATATTGTTAGTAGTCAGCAGAATAAAATTGCCAAAACTAGCAACAATGCGGTTAATATCGACCGGCGTGTTCACTCGCAAAGTTTGGATAGAATGCTGTCGAGTGTCACGCCGCCGAGCATTACTAAAAAACCATCGGCTGTAAATCAAAACACTGACATTAGTCGAAATATAAAATTTAATTCGACAAACCATTCGGAACAGACGTCACGTATAAGCAATCGCTCACAACAATCCAATCAGCGTAATTCAACCAGTAATTATTTTGAGAAGTCCGGTCAACAAAACTCGACCACTAATTATTTTGAAAAACCCAACCGACATAATTTAATCGACAAACCGGTTGCGGGTCAAGCGCAGAAAAACGAAGTTAATGCGGCGCGGGAGAAGTTTAGTCGGTCGTTAGAAAAAGACAGTAATAAAAAATCAGTCGGCGAATCTAGGGACTTTCAGTTGAACGAAAATCATTTGAAGTCGGTTAATTTTGGTAAGATCGGTGGTAATCCGGTGGACGACAGCGATGAATCGAAGCAAAAACGCGACCAAAAAGAATTTAACTCCGCTATTAGTCCAAACCAATTAACGCAACAAATTCGCAACCGCCACAATGAAGATTCGGAACAATAGCTAGCCCGAAACTGGCGAAATGCTGAAAAAATTTCTAAAAAGTGTTTGACTTCGAGGTGGGGTTTTGACACAATATGGAAAATGAGTTAGGAGTGAAATGAAGGAAAAACTGCAAAAATGGGCGGGAGTTGTAACTAGGTTTGTGAAAAAACATCGGAAGCTGACGATTGTTTTGGTGATTGTGTTGGTGGCGGGAGTCTTGGCTTTGGTTTTTCTAAAACCGAGCGATCCGCGCTCGCAAACCGCCGCGCCGGCGGTAACGGTTTTGAAAAAAACCATGCTGGAACAGTTGACGACAGTTACCGGCACGGTGTCTAGTGCCGCTTCGCGGAGTGTTAATGCCAAGACAAGCGCGTCGGTTACTGAAATTTTAGTAGCAGAAGGCGATAGTGTAACGGCGGGGCAGGTTTTGGCGCGGCTGGATACGTCGGATTTGCAAAAGAGTATCAAGGACGCTCGAAGCGATGTCGCGGAGGCGGAAGCGGCGACTAGTCGCAACACAGCTTGGGCGCAGGAAGATTTAACCACCGCCCAGAATTCTTTTAACGCCGCCAACGACGCGCTGAACGCTGCTAACCAAGCTTATGCGGCGGCGCAAACGGCGTGTGAAACCGACCCAAGTCTTTGCTCGGCAGCTCAAGAAAACTACCAAACTTTTAAAAACGCCGAACAATCCAAATCGCAAGCTGAGTCCGCGTTACGCCAAGCCCAGCGTCAGTACGAAAACCAAACCGCCAGCGACAGTGCCAAAACTGCGCGCCGCCAACTCGAGCAACTGCAAAGCCAATTGAAAGATTATGTAATTACCACTCCGGTGGCTGGAGTTGTTACCGAAATGAATGCGGCAGTGGGGCAATCGGCTGGTGGTGGCAGTTCGAGCGCTAGTGTTAGCGGTTCGGCGACGGCAACGGCTGGGCAATCGGCGACGTCATCGTCAGCTTTGTTTGTAATCGAAGATGTCGGTTCTTTCAAGGCCGAGCTGGCGGTGGCTGAGTACGACGCTATGGAAATCGCCATCGGCAATTCGGCGCGCATCACTGCCGACGCTATCGACGGTAAAACTTGGGACGCTAAAGTTACGGCGGTGTCGCCCAAAGTTATTGACGGCAATTTTACGGTAACGCTGGCGATTTTGTCGGCGGTCCAGAATTTGAAAATCGGCATGAGTATTTCGGCGGACATTATTACCGGTGTAGCGGACGATGTTTTTGTCGTGCCGTATGACGCGGTGGTTAAAAATGAAAAAGGCGACACGGTGGTTTATTCGGTAACGATGGCGGACGCGCTGGGCGGTCGGCCGAGCGGTTTGACGTCGGAGCGGGTGGAAATTCCGGTTGTTACTGGTTTGGAAACGGATTATTATATTGCTATCAGCGGCGGCGGCTTGACGGCTGGCGCGATGATTTTAAACGACCCGAACGGTGTCAGCGTTACGGAAAATTCCAATTCTAATAACATGTTCAACATGGGCGGTGGCCGCATGCCGAGCGGCGGCGGTTTTGGGCCGACCGGCGGCAGTCGCGGTTTGTGAGGTATAGCTCATGAAACCGATTATCGAGCTTAAAAACATTAGCAAAAAATATTACGAGGGCAAGGACAACCAGCTGCAGGTGCTTAACGATGTCAATTTGTCGATTAAATCCGGTGAGTTTGTGGCTATTGTCGGCGCTTCCGGCTCGGGTAAATCAACGCTGATGAATATTATCGGTTTGCTCGACCAACCGACCAATGGCCAGTATTTTTTAGACGGCGCTGACACCAGCCAGCAGTCGCAGAAAAATCTTAGCCTAATTCGCGGGCAAAAGATCGGTTTTGTGTTCCAGACTTTTAATTTAATCGGTCGGATTAACGCTTTGAAAAATGTCGAACTGCCGATGTTATACACCGGAGCACCGCCCAAACAGCGGGCAGCGCGGGCGCAGCAGCTGTTGGAGCTGGTGGAAATGAGCGACCGCGCCAAGCATTTTCCGAACGAACTGTCCGGCGGGCAGAAACAGCGGGTGGCGATTGCTCGCGCGATGGTCAACGACCCAAGCATTATTTTGGCCGATGAGCCGACCGGCGCGCTGGATTCCACCACTGGTCGCATGATAATCGACTTATTTTTGGAGCTGAATCGTCGTCATAACAAAACCGTAATTTTAATTACTCATGATGCCGAAATCGCTAGCCGCGCCCAGCGGATTATCACGCTCAAAGACGGCCAGATTGTCGGCGAGGAACGCCAATGAATTTCGCCAGCAATATCGCGCAAACTTTGCAAAACCTAAAGGCTAACAAAACCCGCTCATTCTTGACGATGTTGGGGATTATTATCGGGATTTCGTCGGTCATTGCGATTGTAACAGTCGGCGATTCGCTGTCAGTCAGCATCAACAATTCTATGCAAGAACTGGGCGCTAGTAATATCACCGTGTCGCTGCAGTCAAAAACTTCCAGCCGCTCTGGTCTGGAGCGAACTTACGCCGCCAAAGATTTGCTGACCAAAGTTATGATCGAGGATTTAAGGCAAACCTACCCCAGTCAGATCGACGATGTCAGCCTGACGCTGGCGGTTGGCAACGGCCAGACCACCAAAGGCAAACAGTACGCTAATCTGACATTGACTGGCGTGAACCCGAGTTACGGCGAAGTCAACGATATCACTTTGAAATCTGGCCGATTCTTGAGCGATCGCGATGATTTGGAACAGCGGCGGGCTTGTGTGGTTTCGGACAAATTGGCTGAGCGGATTTTCGGCAGCGCTAGCCCCTTGGCAGAGCGGATTACTATGGCGCTCGAAAAAGGCGCGGAAACTTGCACAATCGTCGGGGTTTATGAATACCAAGCCAGCTTGTTCGCGGCGGCCGGCGTTAGTGATGACGACATCGTCACGACAGTTTATATCCCGCTGGAAACCGCTTCAAAAATCACCAACCAAGACGGCTTTTCGACTTTCACAATTGTTACAGCCATCGGTGTCAACTCGACCGATTTTGCCAACCAAGTCGGCAGCTTTTTTGGTAAGTATTATTCGCGCAATGATGATTATGAAGTAACAGCTTCCAGTATGGAAAGCATGGTGGAAACTGTCCAAGACATGATAAATAATGTCAGCATGGCAGTGGCTGTGGTGGCGGCGATTTCGCTGGTAGTGGGCGGGATTGGTGTGATGAATATTATGATTGTGTCAATCACCGAGCGAACGCGCGAAATCGGCACGCGCAAAGCGGTTGGCGCTACTAACGCCGATATTCGCTGGCAGTTTATTATTGAAGCTGTGGTGATTTGTTTAATCGGCGGAATTTTCGGTGTCCTGTTGGGTGTGGCGGGCGGTATCACGGGCGCGATTCTGCTGGGTTTCACACCTTACGTTTCAGCCGCTGCCATCGCCGCCGCGACACTATTCTCGATGTTTGTCGGAGTTTTCTTCGGCTACTATCCAGCCAACAAAGCCGCTAAGATGAACCCGATTGACGCTTTGCGCTATGAGTAGCAAAAAGATGTATAATAGTCATTAGATATGAAATATGTTTTAGCGGTGTCGGGCGGGATTGATTCGGTGGTTTTGTTGGATATGTTTGCGAGTGGCGGTTTGGGCTTAGCGGGAAGTGGTGTGGTGGCGCATTTTGATCATGGTATTCGCGTGGAGTCAGGTCGAGATGCTGAGTTAGTGAAAAATTTAGCGAGCAGATACCAGATGAAGTTTGTGCTGGGTCGCGGCAAGTTAGGGAAAAACGCCAGCGAGGACACGGCCCGCCAAGAACGCTATAAATTCCTCCGCCAAGCCTCCGCGTCGTTTTGCAGCAAGGACCGTCCTTGCTGCAGGGTGACAGCTTACGGCAAGTGCAGTAAGAACTGTAAGTGCAGCAAGGACGGTCCTTGCTGCAACCGTCCTTGCTGCAAAAACGGTT
>JAITSF010000044.1 GCA_031287975.1 Candidatus Nomurabacteria bacterium | reverse complement strand
TAAGACAAAATTTGGCGATAAAAATCCACCAACTTTTGTGCGGCGGCTGAATTATCATACCGAGCGGACAAACGACGGGCTTGTTGGCTCATCTCAATATAAAACTTTTTGTCAGTCGCTAGTTTAATAATATTTTCCTGGAAATCCTGCGGCGTGCTCATAACAGCTTGCGGCCGGAAAGTGTGGTCGTAATCCGCGATATCGCGCAGCAAAACCGGCAGCCCAGCCGCCGCCGCCTCGACAATCGCAATTCCAAAAGTTTCCTGCACCGCCGGATGAAAATAGACATCGCTCAGCCGCATGTATTTGCGGGCTTGTTCCAGAGGTATAACTTGGGTTGCGTAAAGGTTTTTAGGCGAATTTTTGACCAAACGCTCCAGTTTGCCTTGATCGGCAGCCAGGCCCTTAAAGGGAATCCCGCCCACCCAAATAAACTTATACTGCCCCATAGCGCGAGCAGTGCGCACAAACTCATCGAACTTTTTGCGGGGCTGGATTTGACCGTTGCTGACGATGATAAAATCGCTGTCTTTATAACCCAACTGGCGCCGAAACTCGGACTTTTGTTGCGGCGTGGTCGCCATGATTTTAGTGTCAATAGAATTTTCAATCACCTTAATCGGCACCGAAATACCAAATTCCTTGATCAAATTCTGCTTGGTCTCGGCCGACACCGCCACCATGGCTTCAGCCAACTTATAAAACCGTTTATAGTACCAAAACATAATCGGTACTAACCAATTTGACAACGATCCAACCATCGAACCATGTGTTAAATGCCCTGAAACCACTGGTTTGCCGCGATGGCAGAGTAATTTAATAATCGAAATCGGATCGGGACTATGTGCATGGATAATATCGGCTGGCTGCCAACTATTTATCATTACCTCAACATCGTCACGCGCCGAAAGTCCATTTACCATCTCCCGAAAAGCTGTTTCCACGCCGTGTCCACCCGGCGCGCGGGTCGGGTAGAGCAGATTTACTATAAGCTTTTTCATAGCTCGATTATATCATATTTTTATGACTTTCTCGCCCCACTTAGCAATACGGACGATTCTCCTCTATCTCCTCATTATATCTGATAGAGATATAATTTCGTCGTCTCGGGAAGAAAAGCAAGCATTTCTTCCTCTCATCTCCTCATTATATCACAGATTGCTAAAAAAGTCAACTAGGCGTAAAATACGTAGTATGAAAACAGCTCAAAAACCCCAGTCAATCGTCAACCGCCGTGCGGCTTTTGACTACTTTTTGGGCGATGAAATCGTGGCCGGTTTGGCGCTGACGGGTGCTGAAACTAAAGCCGCTCGCAATGGTCATGCCCAGCTCAAAGGCAGCTATGTTACAATTAACGGCGGCGAACTTTGGCTGATTAACGCTTCGTTTTCTGTCCGGACCAACGACAAAGGCAATCAAAAAACCGTCGATAGTCGCGCCCGTAAACTGCTCGTCAAACGCCGCCAAATCAACCAGCTAATCGAAGCCAAAAAACAAGGTTTAACCATTGTCCCAGTCAAGCTCCTGCCCAGCGGCCGCTTTATTAAATTAGTCATCGCTACGGCGCGCGGCAAAAAACGCTACGACAAACGCGAAGTTATCAAAAAACGCGACCTCAAACGCGAACAAAGGAAATCACTATGAGAATTTTTTCGTGGAACATAAATGGTATTCGGGCGGTTATTAACAGGGGAGATTTCGCTGAGTTTGTTAATAAATACCAGCCGGATATTTTGTGTTTGCAGGAAACCAAGGCTCGGCAAGGCCAAGCCGAAATCGACTTGCCAGACTACGAGGAGTTTTGGAACAGCGCCGATCGCGCTGGGTATTCCGGCACGGCGATTTTTAGCAAAATCAAGCCGCTGGCGGTGCGGTTGGATTTCGACACACCAGATTTAGTTGACCAATACGGCGACCTCAACCGTGAGGGTCGGATTACCGCCCTCGAGTTCGACAAGTTTTTCCTGGTAACAGTTTACACCCCCAACAGCAAAGGCGACTTAAGCCGCCTCAAAATCCGCCAACAATGGGACAAAGCTTTTCTGAAGTTGTTGTTAAAATTACAACAATCAAAACCAGTTATCTTCTGCGGCGACCTTAACGTCGCCCACCGCGAAATCGACCTCGCCAACCCCAAACAAAACATCGGCAAACACGGCTTCACAACCGAAGAGCGCGCCGGTTTCCAAAACTTCCTCGACGCCGGCTTTCGCGACATCTTCCGCGATTTTCACCCCGACCAGCCCGACCAATACACTTGGTGGAGCCACTGGGCGCGGGCGCGGGAACGCAACATCGGCTGGCGGATCGACTATTTCCTAACCAGCTCTACGCTGACCAGCCAAATTACAGAAGCCCAAATCCACCCCGAACAAACCGGCTCTGACCACTGCCCAATCAGCCTAACTTTAGAGGAAAATTTATGAAAAAAACCATCGGCGTTTACGCTGGCTCGTTCGACCCATTCACTTTTGGGCATCTCGGCATCACTCGCCAAGCCGCCCAGCTTTTCGACGAAATTATCATTTTAATCGCCCACAACGCCGAAAAAACCGCCCGAATCGACCCCAAAATCATACGAAAACTCATCACTGAAATTCTAACCGCCGAAAATTTAACCAATGTCAAAGTCGCCGCTACCAGCGGCGCTAGCGCCCGTTTCGCCCAGCAAGCCAAAGCCAGCTTCCTGATCCGCGGACTACGCAACCAAACCGATTTCCAATACGAAGAAACCATCGCCCAAGTCAATCGCCAGCTAACAGGGCTAAAAACCGTCTATTTCCGCGCCGACGACAGCGTGTCGTACGTCAGCAGCTCACTAGCGATGGATCTATTTAACATCGGCGAAGATGTCAGCCAGTTCCTGCCGGCCAACATTATCGAATATTTAAGGAAAGCAAAATGAACACCGACTATTGGCAACAACAAACCGCCCAAGAACCGCTGTTTCCCGATATCGAATGGAGCAAACCGCAACAAAAAGCCCAATCTGGCAAATTGCTGATCGTCGGCGGTACGACACATGGTTTTTCGGCGGTTGTCAAGGCTTACGCCGCCGCCACAGCAGCCGGCGCTGGCGATGTCAAAGTCGCCGTGCCAGACGGACTCAAAAAAAGCCTGCCGCCGGACTTCGCGGACAGTGTCTTCCTGCCCACTAACCCCAGCGGCGCGCTCAGCAAAGACGCTCAAGCTGAATTATTAGCCGCCGCGCAGTGGGCGGACGGCGTATTATTAGTCGGCGACAGCGGAATGAATTCCGAGACCGGCATTTTGCTTGCCAACTTGCTCGGAGATACCGACACTTGGACCACAATTACCCGCGACGCTATCGACCTGCTCCAAACCTCCGCCGCCGATATTGTAAAACGCCCCCAAACCCACCTGCTGATGTCTTTCCCACAAGTCCAATAACTCTTTAGCGATGTTTATTACCCTAAGATCCTAACTTCCTCTATGCAATTTACTAGCTTAATCGAAGCTCTCCACAAATTCACAATTACCTACCCAACTACTCTAACAGTCCTCTTTGGCGCTAAAATCATTACCGCTCATGCCGGCCAAGTTGTGAGTAGTGATTTCGCCGACCAACTAGCTCTTATCAACGGCGCTCTGGCCGCCCGTGCCGCCACCTACTTACTCTGGAACAAAACCCAACCACTGGCCGCTATCGCCAGTGCTTAATAATCATTTTTGGAGCCGCCTTCGAGATTTGAACTCGAGACCCCTTCCTTACCATGGAAGTGCTCTACCACTGAGCTAAGGCGGCATGATAAATATTTTACACGATATGGTTTAGCAGGGCAATATGAAAATCGCCCTGCTTGGTTTTGAGGCCAAGCAGGGCTGGTGGTGTTCTACAATGTGGATTTGTTGGTTTTTGAACACCAGTTATAAGCGTTAACAAACATTTTCAGCCAAGGTGTGGCTGGATCGTTGCGACGCGCTTTCGGATAATCAGCGCAGGTTAGCGGGCTGATTGTCCTTTCGGGATGTGGCATCATAGCCAAATGCCGGCCGTCCCAGCTAGAGATTCCGGCGATATCGAAATCGCTGCCGTTGTGGTTGCCCGGATAGTCTGAGTATGAGTAGCTAACAGCTACGTTGTAGCTATCAACACCACTACTTAGGGCAAACCGCCCTTCGCCGTGTGCCACCCAAATACCAAGTCGGCTACCCGCTAGACCTTGCAGCCAAACACTGTTGGTTTTGGGAATATCGACATTGATATATGCCGACTCAAACTTTCCGGAGAAGTTCGGCTTCAACTCTAGTGTGGCACCAGGTTTACCCGTTATGATCCCCAACTTCGCCATCAACTGGCAACCGTTGCAGATCCCTAAAATCAGGGTGTCGGGGCGCTCCATAAAGCTGTGCAAAGCTCGCTTTGCTTTTCGATTAAACCGGAATTTACCAGCCCAACCGACCGCCGAGCCGAGTACATCAGAATTCGAAAAGCCGCCAGCGAAAACTATTACCTGAAACTCTTCCAAATTCTCGTGACCTTCCATCAAATCTGTCATGTGGACATCTTTGACCGTAAATCCGGCTTGCGTTAAAGTGTATTGCATTTCTCGCTCGCCGTTAGTACCCTCGTCGCGTATCACAGCCGCCAAAATCGGATAGTCAGATTGACTCTGCTCGAGCTTCGGTTTATGAAAATTATACATCAGAGACTGAGCGCCGCGACTCTTAAGTAAACTAGAGCGACACTCCGGTCTGATTTGCTGTTCTTCAACCAACTCGGAAAGCCGCGACCAGTAGGCGTACGCCTCCGCCAGATCGAGATCCAAGTCAAAAAACTTCAGCCGACCCACGCCGTTTTCCGACCGACCGATTTTATCAGCCAACAACACCGGATACTGATTGCCCTTCAAAGCCTCATTCTTGACCTGAAGGATTACACCAGGCATTTCTGTAAATTGCCATTCCGACCAGAACGCCTCCTGTGAATGCAAGAATTTATTCTTGACAACCAGCTCGGTATCCAAACCCTGTGCAAAGCACATTTCAAGCAGCGTAGTGACAATACCGCCGCCGCTGACATCGTGTCCCGCCAGCACTAAACCCTTATCGACCCAGTCTGTGATTTGCTCGAAAGCTTTAAGAGTGTCAGAGGACTGGATACCAGTACAATTTTCTGGTATAAAGCCCAGCTGGTTCTGGCTTAGTGCCAAACTACTGCCTTGCAAAGCTAAATGACCGGACACGAACGGCACGTAAATCAGCTTGGTGCCTTTAGCACGGACATTGAGCTGCGGCGTAATGTGCTTGCGCACATCCGGTACGTCAGCTACGGCTGTTATCACCACCGTACCTGGTGCGATAACTTTACTGCCATCAGGGTAATTTTGTGTCATGCTTAGGCTGTCTTTGCCGACCGGAATACAAATTCCCAGTTCTTGGGCAAGTTGGCTTAAAGACTCCACTGCTTCGTAAAGCCGCGCATCTTCGCCCTCATTACCGCTGGGCCACATCCAATTGGCCGACAATACAACATCGCTCAATTTCCGAACGCCGGATAAGACAATGTTAGTAAGCGCCTCTACCAGCGCAATTTCGGCACCATAACCAGCCCTGAAAAACGACAAAACTGGCGCCGAACCCATCGACATCGCAATTCCAGAGTCGCTAAAGTACGACTTTTTAACCAAGCCATAATCGGCTACCGGAACCTGTAATGGTCCAACACATTGCTGCTGAACAACCAAACCGCCAACCGACCGATCAGCTTTGCGGACTAAATAGTCCTTGCTGCCAACTTCCGCTCGCTGTAAAACATCGTACACATAGTTTTCCTTGTCCCATTTTAAAGGACCCGGGTGAAAAACTGGAAGTCGGGATAGGTTATACTTGTCCCTGATAATTGTCTTGGGTGGATTTGCGAACAAATCTGCCACTGACATATTAAATGGCACATCATTGGTTCGGCGATCACGGAACACAAATCGGCCGTTGCCAGTAATTTTGCCGACCAAGTAGGCCGGGCAATTTTCACGCTCGGCCACTCTTTGGACTAACGGCCAATCGTTCTCTGCGATCAATAACCCCATTCTTTCCTGAGATTCATTAATGATAATCTCCGAATAAGTCAGGCTAGGGTCGCCAATCGGCAGAGCGTCCAACCAAATCTCACCGCCAGCCTCGCCAACCAGTTCCGAAAAACAATTACCATGTCCGCCGGCACCATGATCGTGAATCGACAAAATCGGATTATAGCTGCTATCGCGAGCAAAGTACTCAACAACTTTCAATACCCGCCGCTGCATTTCCGGATCGGCCCGCTGCACCGAGTTTAACTCAATTGCTTGGTTGTGCGCGCCCAAATTAACACTGGACGACGTCGCACCACCAATACCGATGCGGTAGTTTTTGCCGCCCAGTAGGACGATCGCCATACCCTTAGCTGGCTCGACCTTGTCTAGGTTTTTGGACTTAACCAGCCCGATACCATTAGCTAACATAATCGGCTTATCATAACTATAAACTGCGCCATTAGACACTTGTTCAAAGGTTAAGACTGAGCCATTTATCAACGGCTGGCCGATTTTGTTACCAAAGTCCGATGCGCCATCCGATGCTCTAACCAATATCTCCAACGGTGTTTGATACAGCCAATCGCGTGTCATTACACCAGTGTAGGTTTCAACCAGCCGCAACTCCGGCACAAAATAGGCTGCGCCACCAGCTAACGGCCACGAACCGCGCCCCACCGCCATCCGGTCGCGAATTTCGCCACCAGTGCCGGTGGCACCACCTGGAAAAGCGCTAACGCCAGTTGGGTGATTATGGGTTTCGGCCTTGACTGTGATATAGGTCAGCTCGCTTGGTCTTTTGATTGCATACTTGCCAGTCAAACCAAAAAGATCGATCGATTGTATACCGAAAGCCGCGGCATTGTCCTTATAGGCCGACACCACAGTATTCGGATTAGCTGCAAAAGTCTGCTTGATCATATCGAACAAGCTATACGGTTTGGGGCGATCGTTAACATAAAAATGCCCGTTAAACTTTTTGTGACGTGAATGCTCGGAATTGATTTGCGCGAACAATGTAATTTCGGCATCAGTCAAATGACCGCTCTTCTCCTTTAAGTTGTACAAGTAGGCAATTTCTTGATAACTCAGTGCCAACCCAGCTGACTCGTTCAGCTCTTCGATATCCTCCACATACCTAAACCTCTCGTATGGTCGCCGCTGGAAAAACATATTCTTGTCCAACTCCACAACTTCCTGCAGCATCTGATCGTATTGTTGAGCTTGATAGACTTCATATTTTTCAACGCGGCTGATCTTGGAATTTCCAATGGCGCTAACAGCGTTGGTGCTTTCCGGTGTCTCGATCGACCGACGCGGACCAACAAAATAACCTGGTAGCGGCTGATCCGTAACTTCCTGATAATTCAGGAAAAACTTCAGTTGTTCTAATTCTGCCTCCTCTAAAGCGGTTTTAGATTCTACAACAAAAACATTTAGTCCTGCCCTAAAAAATGTTAGCATTTTTCTCACCTCTCTTGTAATCCAGCGAAACCACTATTTCCACATTGTTAAAGAACCAACTTTCATATTTTACGCTTAGTGATATTCGGGCGCAAGCAAGAGCATTATAAATTTAATTTTTGCGCAACAGATACAACGCCGACAAATAAGTCAACGCGCCGACAACTAAGCTGAACAGCCCGATACCGCCGCCAGCGCGCTGTTGACATCGCCATCGACATAATCAAAACCGCCAGTCCAATCAAAAACTTTCCAAAATCTCGCCATCGCTTAAAATCTCCTAAATCTCTACCAGATATTATTCCTCTATCTTATTATTATATCACACTATTCTTTTCATGTCAATATCGACAATAATTTTTCGGCGAAAAGACCAGAATGTGCTAGTAGGGTATAGTTCATAAAATTCGCGCAAAAAAATCTAACAAAATCAAAAACTTTTTTTCGTCCGACAGAGGTAATTTCGGGCTTGACTTTGAGTTTTGGCTTTGCTATACTACGTATGACGATATATAACGTAGTAAGGAGTATAAAATGAGGGTCCAACTAAAACGGGGGATAGTCAACATCGCGATTTTAAAACGTCTGGAAAGCCGGCCGTCTTATGGTTACGAAATTATGGCAGACATTTCGAGATTTATCGACATGCCAGAATCGACACTTTATACGATTCTCAACCGCTTAGAAAGCAAAGGTTACTTGACAGATTTTACCCGCCAAAATCACGGTCGGCTGCGGAAGTACTACAAAATCACTCGCGCCGGTATTCGGCGGTTGGCGGCTTTTAAACAAGAATGCGGCGAGATGCAGCACTTGATAAATTATATTTTAGGAGAGAACGATGATAGCTGAATATGAAACAATCGATTTATTCGATGACGACTTCATCGATCAGCCAGAAAGCAACAAGATATTGCGGGCTGTCCTAGGGCTACTGACACTGCCACTGCTGATTGCGGCGGCAGTTTTGATTTTGACCTATTTTGCGACTATTGGTCTAATATTTTTGGCGGTGTCTATAATCGGCATCGCATCGGCCAGTTTCGCTATCGAAATGTTGATTTTGATAGTGGCTGGCCACGCTCCGATTGATCAGTTTATTTTAGTGACCAGCGCGGCGCTAGTTTTAGCAACGCTAAGCTATGAGCTGCTGCGCGGTTTGGTATGGCTGGCTCGCCGATCGGCGGCGTGGCTGGACAGCTATTTTCACAGATGCCGCCAGAAAGGAGTCGGCATATGAAAAAACTATCTGTCTTTTCGATTTTTATTGGTTCGGTGTTGTTTGTAGTGGTTTTGCTGTCGCAAGCGGCCACCGGCGCTGATTGGCAAGCTTCGATCAGCCAACTGACCCAGTACAAATTTAAAACCTACACTAGCGGCGCTAGCGATGGCATCTCTAAGCCGAATTTTGAAATATGGGAATAAATTAAAACGCAATTTTCAGCCGATTTTCAGTTTTTGATGTATAATAAATAAACAAAATCATAATGAAAGGGGTATGGATGTCTAAATATGTCGCGGAAAATTCCAACCAGCAGCTAAAGTTGGCGGGTCTGGTGTTGATAACGGTTAGCTTAATTATGGGAGTGGTCGGCGGTGTCGGCGGGTTTTTAATCGGGCAGATTTTATCGCCGCCGTTGATTGCGACCGAAACTTCGATTATCGAGGCTGAGGGCGACGTCATCGCCGACGCTGCCGAGAAAATCGGCGCGTCAGTAGTGTCGATTGTAACCGAACAGACCGCTGAAATGGGCGGATTTATGAGTTTATTCGGCAACAGCCAACCCTATACCACTCAAGCCGCCGGCACTGGTGTAATTGTCAGCCCCGATGGTTACCTCATTACCAACAAACACGTCATTCCGACCACCGTTACTAAAGTTACGGTAATTTTGCGCGATGGCACTGAGTTTAGCGATGTTACAGTGGTCGACCGCGACCCGACTAATGATATCGCTTTTCTTAAAATCAACGGCGTGGCGGACTTACCGGCGGCTGAAATCGGTCAGAGTGGCAGTTTGAAAATTGGCACCAAAGTTTTCACGGTCGGCAACGCGCTGGGGCAGTTCCAAAACACCGTCACAGCTGGCATTGTCTCGGGGCTAAACCGCACTATTACCGCTAGTGACGGCAGTAGCCTGTCCGGCGAAACGCTGAGCGATCTTATCCAAACTGATGCCGCCATCAACTCTGGCAATTCCGGCGGACCGCTGGCGACTTATGATGGCCGAGTTATCGGCATCAATACCGCCGTAGCTGACGGCGCTGACAACATTGGTTTCGCGATTCCGTCCGACAAC
The DNA here is from genome assembly GCA_031287975.1 of Candidatus Nomurabacteria bacterium. Lineage (GTDB taxonomy): Bacteria > Patescibacteriota > Saccharimonadia > Saccharimonadales > Saccharimonadaceae > JAISDN01. The sequence goes on along the minus strand of JAITSF010000044.1, from coordinate 1,399 downwards.
TTTATCAGCTCGATCCGTAGTATTATCAACAGTGGCAAAATCGAAAAGCCGTATTTGGGAGTTTACTACACCATGATAACCAAAGCCATCGCCAAAGAGAAAAATCTCTTGGTTGAAAACGGTGCTTATATCGGTGCTGGCAACCAAAAACCGACGGTTGACGGCAGCCCCGCCGCCAAAGCCGACCTTAAATCCGGCGACATCATTACCAAAATCGACGGCGAAGACCTTACCGAAGCTAACTCGCTGTCGTCCGTTATCGCTCGCCACAATGTCGGCGATAAAGTCAATTTAATAGTGCTGCGCGACGGTCGCGAAATTTCGCTTGATGTGACTTTAGAAACTTACAAACCGGAAATTTGACTATTTTAAACATGTCTGATATATTTGAGCGATATGGCAAAAAGTAATAGCAAATCCAAGCGGAAATTAGTTGGGCTGGTCAGCGAAGAATCGAACCAGCGCGGGTATTATGTTAAGAAAAATTCCATAAACACGCCCGACAAGCTGTCGTTGCGCAAATACGACAAGAAGCTGCGCCGGCACGTAACTTTTACCGAAACCAAGAAAAATCTCGGGCGCAACGAAGTCAAGCCCAAAAAACACTGATTATTTCAGAAAAGTGGTGTGTTTTTTCAACTCGCGGCGCAGGTTTTTATAGTTCGGCAAAACATTTTCCAAACAGCGCCAAAAATCCGCTGAGTGGTTTTTGTGTTTGGTGTGCGCCAGCTCGTGTAAAATCACATAATCAATCAGCTCCGGCCGCAGCAGTACCAGCGCAATGTTGAGCGACAAATTGTTTTTCGACGAACACGAGCCCCAACGAGTTTTTTGGTTGCGCAGACTAACTTTAGCGTAGCGAAAACCGTGTCGGCGCGCCAAGAAATCCACCCGCGCTGGCAAAAATTCATGAGCTTTGCGACGGATTTGTTTAATTTCGGACTCGGAATAGTGCTTTATTTGCGGCAGATTCTTCAAATTCCGGCGCAATTTAGCGCGGTTTTTGTCAATCAGCGCCCGCAGCGATATCAGCGTCGCATAGCGCGGAATGGTGGCTTCGACCGCGCCATTGGGCTCGATTTTTATCGCCAAGCGGCTGGTGTGAGCGCGGGTAACTTTAATATCGCCAAACTCGCGGTCGGAGATGGAAGTAATGCTTTTCAGCCGTCTCTCAGGACGACGGGAAAATAGAGCGGCCAACGGAGTCCTCTCTGTTAATCGGGACATCAGAGCGTTCTAAATCGCTGCGCGACTCGACAATTTTCTGCAAAACTGTTTTGGCTTGAGCAGCGTAAGTGTGTTTGCCGGAAATTACCACGGTGTTGCGTTCCTTGAGTTCCAGATCTGGCGCTGTGAAAGTCCGCTCGATAGCGTCGTATTGGGCGGCTTCCAGCGATTG
>JAITSF010000078.1 GCA_031287975.1 Candidatus Nomurabacteria bacterium | reverse complement strand
AATCATTTCTTTAACTTTCGGGCTGTGTTTTCCGATTATATCATGGAGTTGATCCCCGCTTTGACCGGCGGGTGGTAAAGATGATATAGCTTCACGTACAGTCGTCATTCTATCGGAATCAAGTTCTTGGGACACAACTTCAATATCGCCCACGCGAGAAGCCAACATAATCATGCGCTTGCGAGCTTGTGGAACTTTATAATGTGACATGTTAAGAACTTTTACGTCTATCTTGTAGCCTACTTTTTCAAGTTCAGTTTTGAGGTTGGAGAGCCTTACGTCTTTTGCCAGCGCTGGCACATTCTCCATCATTATCGTCTTGGGCTTGAATATTAAGGCAAAACGTAACACCTGAAATACTAATTCATTGCGCGGGTCATTTTTTTTGCCCTTGTTCCTTGTGCCGATAGTTGAATAACCCTGGCATGGTGGGCAGCCAGCCAATAAGTCCAATTCGCCAGTCTTTAACCCTAACTCTTTCATATATTCGGTAGGGTCAACCAACTCTATATTATTGATTTTCAAGTTAACTTCTGGGTGGTTCATCTGGTAACTTTCAGCATAGACTGGTTGAGATTCTATTGCACCTACTACACTAAACCCAGACTGTTTTAAGCCTTGTGTTAAACCGCCAGCGCCGGAGAATAAGTCTATTGCTAGTCGGTGCGTAGTTGGTGTTTTTTTACTTAGCATAAGTAGTTACATTATAGCGCATTTTTTGTAATTTTAATATAGTTGTTGCTTTCATGACCTGTATTTAATAAATTAGCCGTTCAATCAGATGCAAAACCCCAGCTTGTGACAAACATCCAATAGGTTTCTCCTCTATTATTAGTTGAGCCCAGTTGTCAGTATGTAACAATTCTAGCTTAGCCGACAGGCAACGCACTATGTGCGTTCGCCGTGCCGCCCGCCGCTTGCGGCGGCAAAACCCTTGAAAACCCATTTTCCACTCAATTTTTTTAATTACGGCGGGGGAAATAGGCGGCTAAAAGCCGCCAAATAATTAAATCTCATAGAGATAATTCTGCGTCGTCTCGGAAAAGCCCGAACAAGTTCGGCTTTTCACTCGTCTCCTTAAATTATCGTGGGAAATGGGGTTTTAAGGGTTTTTAGTTCGTGGCATTTGACACGAACTGCGGCGCGGCTTAATCGCACTTTCATAGTTTTAATTTTTTATAGTAGAATCTGCGAGAGATTTTTCTGTCTCGCTCGGAAAAAGCAAAACAAGTTTTGTTTTTCTCTCACTTTGTTGTAAAATGGGTTCTAGCCATTTGGAAGAGTGGCACCAAAATAGAGTTTTTAGGATTTTTGCCGCGCGGCGCGCGGTACTTTATTATTGCACTCATATAACTTATGGTATATATTTATACATATGAATATGTGGAAAAGGGCAGCAAAGAAGCCTGAGATTTCGCCAGACTGCAGCTGGCTCAACTTTTCCCACACCACTTTGCTACACAAAGATGGTCTGGGACTGGCTCTCTCTCGGTTTGCGCCAATAACTTGTATAAGTTTCATACTAGTTCCGGCTTATCTTTTAATCTTTCCGCCCCTCCCTAATGCCTTTGCTGACCCAGTAAGTCCTCTAAAGCCTGAAAAACCTAGCTTGTCCCTTAGTTTGGGTGGTATAACTTCAGTCAGTATTTCGGGTGTTACTCCCAATACTCCGGTCAAGACTGCCACTATTGCGATTAACACTACAACCGACAACCCCACTGGTTATAAAACCACTCTCAGCACTAATCACTCTGCTAACACTTGCCTACTACGTTCCACTGACACCGACTGTTCAACTGCCACTAGCAAGATTAACCCAGTCACTGGCACCGTAACCAGCCCTAGCACTCTAAATGCTAACCAGTGGGGTGCAACCCTCGCTACAACTTTCACTAACTCAGACAAAGGCGATGACAGCGTTTGGTTTCAAATCCCCAACCAAGACAGCTCTGTCATTATTAATAACACTGCCATTCCCACAGTAGCCACCGGCGATAACCAAGATTTAACGCTTGGCGTAAAGGTAAACTATGATTTACTGGCTGGGAATTACAGCAACACAGTAATCATTACCGCCACTGCTAACAGTTATAGTGCTACGCCGACTATTACTAACATCAATCCAAACAGCGGCGAACCAAGCGGTAATGAAAGTATTACAATTACTGGGACTAACTTAGGCTATGCTTACCAAGTGTTTATTGATTTAAATAAAGACGGCGAGCAAGACAGCGGCGAGGAATGTACAGATGCTAACATAGACAACGACAGCCAAATCACTTGCAAAACACCAGCAGCCACAGCGGGGACTTATGATGTGGTTATTAAGACTTGGGGTGGCGGAACTAAGCCGGCGACCAGTCCAGCGGGGAACACAGCAACTACGACTGACGATTACACCTATATACATACTCCAACTTCAATGCAGACTATGACTACGGCTTATTGCGACTATGCATCCACCAACAGCACTCTTGCACTACCAGACACCAGAGATAACCACTATTATTATGTTGGAAAAATGGCTGATGGCAACTGCTGGATGCTGACGAACCTTGCCTACGGCGGCAGTGAAGCCGGCACCGAGTTCACCGGCGGAAAAGGTCAAACCACTACCACCAACCAACTCGCCTCCGCTACCAACTGGAATCGAACTAGCCCGCCCTACAATAACCAAAAACAATGGGTCAATCCCGCGAACACTGGCGTAACCCAAGGCTCTGGCTACACTCGTTGTGCCACAGCCTATCGCACTTCGGCAAGCGCCCTCGACTACACCGAGTGCGGCTACCTTTACAACTGGTGCGCCGCCTTAGGCAGCGCCAGTGATTTTTGTAGTTCAACACAGCACCCAGATATTGCCGGAGAAATCCTCTGTCCAACCGGTTGGAGATTACCAACCGGAGGAACCGGAGAATTCCCAACCCTACATATCGCAATGGGTAGCAAGTACGACAACTGGTTACCTTCCGGCGTTTGGCGCGGCGTTTATTCTGGGATTTTCTATCCGGGCAACGGTTTAACCAATCAGGGCAGCCACGGCTACTACTGGTCGTCTATTGCATATACCGCAGATAGCGCTTACGTTCTAAGTTTCTCTTCTGGAAGCGCGTCTGCGACTGGCTGGATGATTAGGGCCTACGGCTTAGCGGTCAGGTGTATTTTCGGCAGCTAAAATACTTTAGCCCAAACACCCACCCCATATATATCCATCAAACTTGACGTTTATTTTAACTTGTCGCGGATTTCTTTGAGAACTTTGAGTTCGGCGCTGTCCGGTTTTTTGTCGGTTTCGGTGGTGGGCGGGAGTTTGACGAGTTTGTTGATAAATTTGACAAAAATGAAGATACAGACAGCGATGATGAGGAAGTCGATGATATTTTGGATAAACGAGCCGATGCCGATTTCGATTCCGGCGCCGCCGTTAACAAGCGCTGGGACGTGGATTTTCCAGCCGGCGAAGTTAAAGCCGCCCATTAAAATACCGATAGTGGGCATTAAAACATCGTTTACCAGGGAGCTGACGATTTTCCCGAACGCGCCGCCAATGATGACACCGACCGCTAAATCAACGACATTGCCGCGACCGATAAATTTCTTAAATTCTTTTATAAAATCTTTCATAATTTAATCCTTTTCTACTTGGCGCTCCAGGACGGATTCGAACCGCCGACCCTCTGTTCCGAAGACAGATGCTCTAATCCACTGAGCTACTGGAGCTGATGGTACACCTATCAGAAGTCCGTAGGTATGTAAAAATTGTAGCACAAAATCCCTTGTAGTGGAATAAGGCATAGTATAGATAAAAGTATATATAAAATTATAGATATATCTTCAGAAAATGCTCTTGGTGTGATATAATAAAGGTATGGAAACACCAGTTTTTACAGTAACGCCGAAGTCGTTGGACTTGGTAGCGAAAATCGCCGAGATGGTCGGCGAGCTTCATGGTTCGGGCGAATATGCTCGCGACCTACATCTCCGCAAAGTTAATCGTATCCGTTCCATCCATTCTTTTCTGGCGATTGAGGCGAACAGCTTGTCGGTTGAACAGGTTGCAGACATCATTAACGGTAAGCGAGTACTCGGCAAGCCAAACGAGATTCAGGAAGTCAAGAACGCATACGAAGCCTACGAACATCTGCTGGAATACAATCCATACTCAGCAGAAGACTTACTCAAAGCCCACAAATATATGACCGATAAACTGATTGATTCAGCGGGGCGATATCGTGGTAAAGGTGTCGGTGTTTATGCAGGTAAAACTCTAATTCACGCTGGCGCACATCAAGATTTTGTATCGAAACTCATCACAGACTTGCTTAACTGGGCGAAAGGGTCAGGCATTCACCCGCTTATAAAGTCGGCGATTGTGCATTTTGAGATTGAGTTTATTCACCCGTTCGCTGACGGCAATGGACGTATCGGTCGGCTTTGGCAGACGCTGATTTTGTCAGGGTGGAATGAGATTTTTGCGTGGATTCCGATTGAAACGGTGGTTTACGAGAGCCAACAGGGGTACTATGGCGCACTTGGCGTGTCCGAACGCTTTGCTGATAGAGGAGTTTTTATCGAGTTTATGTTGGGGGCGATTTATCAGGCGCTCTCGGAACTTCCGATTCATAAAACTACCGATACTTTTACAAATATAGATACTGATAAGCTTACGAAAACCGAGCTGGAATTTCTGGATCAAATTGCTGGATTTATTGAAAAAAATGGCGAAATTACAAACTATCGCGCCCAACTTTTAACAAATAAGACTGCAGTCAGTGTCAATAAGTATCTAGTGAAATTTGTTGAACTTGGGCTGTTAACTGCAATCGGCGAGAATAAGGGGCGGAGATATATTGTGAAAAAGCCCATGTCTGTAACGCCGTAAAAATCTGTAAAAACATGGTACACTCGATAGGATTCGAACCTACGACCTTTGGTACCGGAAACCAACGCTCTATCCAGCTGAGCTACGAGTGCATAGCTTTATTCTAACATATTTTCGCGGTTAACAAAACGCCCCGCTTCAGGAGCAGGGCGGATTGTTTCAAAGCCAAATTCTACTTGGCGGCGCGGTCATTGCGCTCTTTGCTTTGAGCTTCGCTGACCGTAATGTTACGACCGTCTAGCTCTTTGCCGTCGGCTTCGGCGATGGCTTTATCAGCTTCGGCGTCGTCTTCAAACTCAACAAAACCAAAGCCGCGACTGCGGTTTGGATTGTCCCGTTCGGTAACAACAACAGCGCTGGCAACAGTGCCAAACTGCTCGAAGAAAGCCCTCAAAGTATCGTCGGTGGTCGCCCACGCCAGACTGCCAATGAATAGTTTTTTCATACTGTATTTCCTTTATTATTAATGCACCTCGACCAGTAACCGTGAATGCATAATAATAAATTGCCTTCAGCGTGTACCTTGTGCTAAATAGTAGTATATCACAAAACGTGTTAGAATGGAACAATGAAATTTCTAAATGGCAACGAACTGGTCGGTTTTATCAAACAGCGCCAAGCTCATCAGGTACGCGGGCTGATCCAACACGACAAAATCCAGCCCAAACTGGCGATTATTACCACTAAAGACGACCCAGTTATAAATATTTATATGGATTTAAAAAAAGCTTACGGTGCTGATATTTTGATAGACGCGGAAATTTTTCGGGTGGGGCAAGGGGCGGAGCTGGAGCAGAAAATTGCCCAACTTAATGCCGACCAGTTTGTAACTGGTATAATCCTCCAATTACCTCTGGAAAATCCAGCCGAGACCGACCAGTATGTAACTAAAATCGACCCTCGAAAAGATGTTGACGGCTTAGGCTCGGACCAGTTTTTTGTTCCGGCGACAGCGATGGCGGTGGATTGGTTGGTGAATGGTTATAATATCGAGCTGTTAGGTAAAAAAATCGCTATTGTCGGTCAGAATGGCCGGTTAGTGGGGCGACCGTTGATGAAACTTTGGGAGAAGTATCAACCGACCGGTTTTGGACGCGATGATGATTTGCGTCGGCTAAGGACTTTTGATATCGTGGTCAGCGCCACTGGCTCGGCGGCCGTTATCAAGCCCGAAATGCTCGGTCTGGACGCGGTATTAATCGACGCCGGCACAGTCAGCGAAAACGGCAAAATTGTCGGCGATGCCGACCCTAGCTTATACAACCGCCAAGACCTCACTATCACGCCGCCGACCGGCGGTGTTGGCCCGCTGACAGTGGCGGCGTTGTTCGATAATGTTATCAAAGCGGCGCGACTAAATGTGGATAAATAGCTTGCGATTTAGATTTTGACAGTGAAGCAGAGAATTATAACCACTACAACACCGAGCGCGATAGCGACGGCGCGGACTAATTTTTTATGCTCGAACAGCCATTGTTTTAGTGGCGGGCGGTTGACGGCGGTCAATTTATGAACCGTAACATTAGCGCTGTCGCCCCTAGAATCCCAACCGGCGTATTTTTTGCTGCGTTTTTTGGACTTTTTACTCATAATTTCCTTTGGTGATCTCACCGGGAATCGAACCCGGATTGCCAGGATGAAAACCTGGTGTCCTAACCATTAGACGATGAGACCGCTAACTGTTGAAACATTTTAGCAAATTCGTGATAGAATAGCAATATGAACGGGCATAAGACGAAAATCGTGGCAACAATCGGAGCGACCAGCGGCAATGGCTCCAGAGAGAAATTGTATGAGATGATAAAGGCTGGTATGGACGCGGCGCGGATAAATTTTTCGCACGCTAAGTATTCGGAAGTTGAGGAACAGGTTAAATGGATTCGCGAGATTTCAGCGGAGTTGCGGCAGAAAGTTTATCTTTTGGCGGATTTAGCTGGTCCGAAAATCCGTTTGGGCGAGCTAAAAGACGGTCAGTTTCGGATTAAAAAGGGCGACGAGCTGGGTCTGGCATTTGGGGTTGCGCATAGTGGCGGTCCGATTTTGCCAGTGAAGTTTGATTTTTCGCAATATGTCAGTCCGCGCCAGAGAGTGTTTATTTTCGACGGCAAGATTGAGGCGGAGGTGGTGGCGGTGGTCGGCAAAGTTGTGAAAATCGTGGCCAAAACCGATGGTTATGTTACCAGCCGCAACGGTATAAATTTGCCGGATACGTCGTTTGTGGGCGACGCGCTGACCGGCAAGGATTTGAAAGATTTGGAGTTTATAAAGACGCAGGATTTCGACTGGGTGGGGTTAAGTTTTGTGCATGGTGCGGAGGATATTTCGATGTTGCGGAAGATTATCCGGACTTATCCGCGCCCGCCAAAAATTGTCGCTAAAATCGAGACTAAGGCGGCGATTGAGCCGAGAAATCTCACGGAAATTATCAAGGCTAGCGACGGTGCTATGGTGGCGCGCGGCGATATGGCTTATGAAATCGGCGCGGAGCTAGTGCCGATTATCCAGTGGCGAATTGTGAAATCGTGTCATGAGCATAAAAAATTCAGTATTATCGCCACGCAGATGTTGGAGAGTATGGTCGAGAGTGCGTCGCCGACGCGGGCTGAAGTCAGCGATGTGGCGCGGGCGGTGTTCGAGGGCGCTAATTATGTGATGCTGAGTGAAGAAACGGCGCTCGGCAAATATCCGGTGGAAACTGTCAAAGAAATGGATCGTATCACTAAAACTATTATAAAAAACGCTAAACTGGGCATGAAATAGCTTGAATTTGTGTTAAAATTTAAGCATGAGTGTAAAATTTCCACGCAAAACTTGGCAAGATGTTGATTTGGTCGGCAAGACTGTGCTTGTGCGGGTGGATTATAATGTGCCGCTTCGGGATGGCAAGATCGAGGACGATTTTCGGATTGTGGCGACTTTGCCGATGCTGCGGAAGTTGGTAGAGAAGAAATGTCGAGTAGTTTTGATTTCGCATTTGGGTCGGCCGGAGGGTTTTGATGAGAGTTTGAGTTTGCGACCGGTGGCGGAGCGGTTGAGTGAATTGTTGGGTCGGGTGGTTGGTTTTGTGCCGGATTGTGTCGGCGACAAAGTTAAGACTGCTGTTAAAAAAATGTCAGTTGGGGAAATTTTGCTGTTGGAAAATTTGCGGTTTTACAGCGAAGAGGAGACTAACGATATGGACTTTGCTAAGCAGTTAGCGAAAAGCGCTTTGGCGAAAATTTTTATTCAGAACGGTTATGGGGTGGTACATCGGGCGCATGCTTCGACTGACGCGATAACGAATTTTACGCCTAGTGTGGCTGGGCCGTTGGTTGTCGAGGAGTGGTTGAACATTCAAAAGGCGATTGAAAATCCGAATCGTCCGTTGGTGGCGGTTTTGGGTGGCGCGAAGATTGCTGATAAATTGCCGTTGATAGAGCGGATTGTGGAAATTTCGGACAAGGTGGTTTTGGGTGGGGCGGTGGCGAATAATTTTCTGATGAGTTTGGGGTTTTCAGTCGGCGCTAGTTTGTGGAATCCGGAGATTGATCAGCAAACTGATAAGATTATCAGCCTAGCTAAGAAAAAGTTCGGCGCGAACTGGAAGCAGTTTTTTATTGTGCCGGTCGATGTGGCGGTGTCGAAAAACGGTAATCCGGATGGTGCGCGGCATGTGGTGGCGCGGGCAGCGGTCGGGGCGAATAACGCGATTTTTGATGTCGGTACGAAGTCAATTAACCGCGCTACGGAAGCGATTACGGCGGCCGGTACGGTGATTTGGAACGGCACGTTCGGTGTGGCGGACAAGCCGAATTTTGCGCATGCTTCGTCGCGGATTGCGCTAACTTTGGCTAATAATCCGCAAATTTACAGTTTAGTTTGCGGCGGCGACACAGTGGATTTTGTGCGCGGTTGGGATAATTTGAAAGGTGGCAGCTTTTCGTATCTGTCGACCGGCGGCGGCGCGGCTCTCAACCAAATCGCTGGTAAAAAATTGTATGGAATTGACAGCCTTTTGTGCTAGAATATAAACATATGCGTAAAAAAATGGTGGTCGCGAATTGGAAGATGAACTTTAATGTTCCGGAAAGTCTGGTGCATTTTGATAAGATTGCGTTGTTAGCGGAAGATTATGACGGTGTAGATGTAGTGGTTTGCCCGACGTTTCTGGCGTTGTTTGGGCTGTGGGTGCGTAGTAAGGGTCGGGTTAAATTGGGCGCGCAGGATTGTAATTCAAAAGATGCTGGTGCGCTGACAGGGGAAGTGTCGGCGGCGATGTTGGAGAATGTGGCGGAGTATGTGATTGTCGGGCACAGCGAGCGGCGGAAGTTTTTCCATGAAACTGATGCTGAAGTTAATCGCAAAGTTATCGCTAGCCTTAAACATGGTTTGAAACCGATAATTTGTATCGGCGAGACTTTAAATGACAAACAAGAACAGCGGACCGACCAAGTCATCCGCAGCCAACTGGACGGCGCATTATTGGCGGTTCAGCCAGATGTTGTAATAAATACAACGATTGCTTACGAGCCGGTCTGGGCGATTGGCAGCGGGCAGACACCGACAGCGACAGATCTAGCGAAAGTTATCGAAATTATTCACTCGCAGTTTGACTTTATGTACGGCGGCGATTTCCAACCGTCAGTGCTGTATGGCGGCAGTGTCGACGATAATAATGTGGAAAACTTTCTGGCTGTTGAGGGGGTGGACGGTTTTTTGGTGGGTGGGGCTTCCTTAAATTCGAAAAAGTTTGATACAATAATACGTAAAGTGAAAGAAAGTGGGGTGTAATGGTAAACGAACTGGATTTTGAGGAGCTAGACCAAGTTATGGAAGACATGAGCAACCTCGACGGTATTACCGACGCTATCGCCCAAGATGTGGCGAAAATCGATAGTGTTGTAAAAAAGACAACACCAAAGAAGCCTAAAACAGCTAAGAGTGTTGTAAAAAACACAACAGTTGGTACAGGGGTAAAAAAGTCAGTTGATGGCGTTGTTGGGCTGAATAATGTTGTAAAAAATACAACAAATAAAGCGTCGAAGAGCAGTAAAGAGAATGGCTCAGGGAAGGGTTTGAAGAACAAAGCTGCGCCGAAAGCCGACACAAAGACGAGTAGCACCAAAGCTAAGTCAAAAAATAACGATAAATCTCCGGACAACAGGGGAGAAATTGTTTTAGTGAAAGTTAAAAAACCGCCGATTTTCGAGGAAGAAGTGGTTTTTCAGCCGAACCCGAAAGTCGGCAAGTTTATGGATATTGTCAGTCCTTTGTCTGATATGTCGATTACCGGCGCTCGACCATCGAAAAACGATGTAAAAATTACAACACCAAGCCCGATTTTGATAGCTGAAACTTCGGTTGCGGCGGCGACAATTACTGTCCCGAGCGATGATTTTGTCGAGAAAGACGATTTAGTGGCCGACAGAGAGCGAATCGCCGAGTCGGGGCTTGATCCGGACGCTTCGATTGGCGATTTGGCGGACAAGTTAGAGGATATTCCTGACGAAGAGCCAGAAGACGTGTTTGATGATATTTTGCAGAGTTTAGCTGACGGCGGCGACCAGCCGTCGGACGAAACAGCTGATGATGTCGAGGAAGAACTAGAAAAGCTGGCTGATATCTTGGATATTCCTGACCATTCCGACGCCTTTTTAGAGAATGTGGAGATCGCCAAGCGTCCGCTGGGTGGCGGCGAGGAAGCTGTCGGCGCGATTGGCGCTACGGCGGTTGACAGCGCTGAATTAGGAGCGCCGGACAGCGCGGAGACAAAAGCCGACAAAGAATTTATTGAGGATTCTAAAATTGCCGATGAGTGGTTGGACAACCAAAAGCAGCCGAAACCGGCTCGAAAAGCCAAGCTCAACAAAGCCGCTAAGAAAGCCCAAAAGCAGGAATATCTTAAACATACCGCCAAAAAATCTAACAATGTGGTGTTGTATGTGTTGTTGATTGTATTGTTTGCAATTTTAGGGGCGTCTTTGGGTGTGTTGGCGTTTTTCTCGGGGTTGTTTTAATGGAGTGGTGGCAGTTGGTTGTTGGGATAGTTGTTGGCTTGTTGTTGCTGATGATTATTGTAACTATTCATGAGCTGGGACATGCTTTGATGGCGCGGCGCAATAAGGTGGTGGTTGAGGAATTTGGGCTGGGATTTCCGCCGCGAGCTAGGGTTTTGGGCAAATACAAGGGGACGTTGGTAACGCTGAACTGGTTGCCGATTGGCGGCTTTTGTAAACTGAAAGATGAGTTTGATTCAGCTGATAGTAAGGGTTCGTATGGCTCGGCGGGCTTTTGGGCGAAGACGCAGATTTTACTTGCTGGTGTAACGGCAAATGCGCTGTTGGCGGTGGTAATTTTTACAATTTTGGCGCTGTTTGGCATGCCGAAGATGGTGGAAAATCAGTTTACTATGCCAAGCGATACGGCGATCATAAAATCGCCGGTGCGGATTGCTAACATGCCAGATCCAGACAGTCCGGCGGGGAAAGTTGGCTTGCAGCAGGGCGATGAAATTACGGCGATTGACGGTCAAATTATTGATGATTCGACACTTTTGCCGAAAATTACCGAGCAGAAAAAGGGCGAAGTTGTTAATATTGAGTATCGGCGCGGCGGGCAGGTTGTTAGTCAAGATGTCGAGCTGCGTGATGGCTCGAACGGCGGTTACTTAGGGGTTAGTGTCGGGCAGTCGGAGACTTTTCGGGCGACTTGGTCAGCGCCGATTGTCGGGGTTGTGAATACTGGTCAGTTTATGTGGTGGACTTTGCAAAGTTTGGGTAATTTGGCGGTAAATTTTGTGGGTGGATTGGCGGGGACGTTGTCTTTTGACTCGGCGACGCGTGAGAATGCGCAGGCTAGTTTGAGCAAGGCTGGCGATAGTGTGTCGGGTCCGGTGGGGATTTTGGGAGTGATTTTTCCGAATGCTATGATGTCGGGTTTGACGCAGTTGATGTTTATTTCGGGGATAATTTCGTTGACGCTGGCGATTATGAATTTGCTGCCGATACCAGGATTGGACGGCGGGCGGTGGCTGTTGACGGCGATTTTTCGGCTGATTAAAAAACCTTTGACTGAGGATTTGGAGGCCAAAATCAACGGTTTTGGAATGTTGTTTTTGTATGCGTTGATATTGCTGATAACGGTGGTAGATGTAGCGAAATTATGGTAAAACTTTATAAAGTTTTTGGTTATGTGGCTGGGTGGTTAGTGTGGCTGGTGGTTAGTTATTTTTTGGCGCAGGTTTTGATTTTTACGCCGTTTGAGTTGTTGGCGGTGGAGATTCGTAGCGATGACACGGCGGTTTTGACGGCGGTTTCGGCTTTGGTTTATGCGTTGACTTTGGCGATATTGGTTTTTGGACCGTATTTGGCTCGGAAAAGTTTGAAACTACCAGCTAAGATTTCTGAGTTGGTCGGGTTGGCGCGAAAAGTGGAGTGGGCGGATTTGAAAAAGGCAGTCGGGACTTTTTTGTTGTATCTGGCGGTTTTGATTGGGGTGATGTCGGTGTTTGCATTTTTGTTTCCGGAGCTTTCGGAGCAGGAACAGAATTTAGGGTTTGATAAAGTTGGCAATAATTGGCTGCAGTTGGGGCTGATTTTTGTGTCG
>JAITSF010000020.1 GCA_031287975.1 Candidatus Nomurabacteria bacterium | reverse complement strand
TGAAAGGATTGAACATGTCGCCGCGCAAAGTTGGCGAAGTAGTGGCTTTGGTGCGCGCCCGTAGTGTCGAAGACGCTTTGATAATCCTAGCGCACACGCCGCGCCGCGCCGCCAAACCGGTCGCTAAACTTATCGAATCGGCTCGCGCTAACGCTATTAACAATCACAGCCTAAAGGCCGAAGGTTTGAAAATCGCCGCGATCCGCGTTACTTCCGGCCCGCGTTTGAAACGCTATCGTCCGGTCAGTCGCGGTATGGCGCACCCGTTTCAGAAACGTTCCAGCCATGTTTATGTCGAAGTTGTCGGCAATCAGAAAACCACAGCCAAACCAGCCAATGACAAGAAAGAGGGAGAAAAATAATGGGTCAAAAAGTTAATCCAATATCCATGCGGATTCAGCTGACCAAAAACTGGTCGAGCAAATGGTTCGCCGCCGGCAAAAAAGATTTTGCCAATTGGCTGGCGACCGACATTAAAATCCGCCGATTTATCGAAAAGAAATTTGAAACGCGAGCTGTAATCAACCGGATCGACATCGAACGCAGCGCTCATCAAACCACTGTTACAATCTGGACAGCTAAAGCCGGTATTGTGATCGGTCGCGGCGGCGCTGGAGTCCAGGAACTGAAAACCGAACTTGATAAACTTATCGGCGAACCGGTGCGTATCAATATTGAAGAAGTCAAACGTCCCGAACTAGCCGCCAAAATCGTGGCTGAAAACATCGCCCGCCAGCTGGAGCGCCGGATCAATTTCCGCCGCGCTATGAAAATGTCAATTCAAAATGTTATGAACGCCGGCGCTAAAGGTGTCCGGATTGAAGTCGCCGGTCGGCTGAACGGCGCGGAGATGAGCCGCCGCGAAAAACTGATCGAAGGCAGTGTGCCGCTGCATACCTTGCGGGCCGATATTTCTTATCACCAAGCCGTTGCCAAAACCCCTGCCGGCACAATCGGTATTAAAGTTTGGATTTATAAGGGAGAAATGAGGTAATATGCTGCTGCCAAAGAAAACCAAATTCCGCAAAGCCTTCAAGGGTCGCAACGACGGCATCGCCACTCGCTGCAACTATGTAGCGTTCGGCGATTACGGCTTGCAAAGTCTGGATAACGAACGCATCACCAGCCGCCAAATTGAATCGGCACGGCGCGCTATCACTGGACACACCAAACGCGGCGGCAAAATCTGGATTCGGATTTTCCCACAAACACCGGTTACCAAAAAACCGCTCGATGTCAAAATGGGCGGCGGCAAAGGCTCGCCGGAATACTGGGTTGCCAAAGTCAAAGCCGGTACAATTATGTTTGAAATGAAAGGTGTTGACGAAGCTGTGGCTCGCGAAGCCATGCGTCTGGCCAGCCACAAATTGCCGGTCCGAACCCGATTTATTAAAAGAGAGGAGGTCTAAATGGCTGATAAAAAAACCACACCGACCAGCCGTGTTAGCCTAAGCCAAAAACTGACTGACTGGCGCGCGAAAGATTTAAGTGAACTTAATAAAATTTTGGCAAGCGCCAAAGCCGATTTGTTGGCTGCTCAAAAGTCGCTGGCTGCCAACGAACTGGCCAAC
This sequence comes from Candidatus Nomurabacteria bacterium, assembly GCA_031287975.1. Classification (GTDB taxonomy): domain Bacteria; phylum Patescibacteriota; class Saccharimonadia; order Saccharimonadales; family Saccharimonadaceae; genus JAISDN01. The sequence continues at coordinate 2,501 of JAITSF010000020.1, read as the reverse complement.
CCCAAAGCCGTCAATAAAATGCGCAAAGAAATCGCGCGGCTCAAAACCATCATCGCCGCCAAAGTTAAAGCAGAAAATAACAAGTCGGAGGAGAAATAATATGGCAAGAAAAATTACCGGGAAAGTTACATCAGACATCCAAGACAAAACCATAGTTGTAACTGTTACAACCAGCAAAACCCACCCGATTTATGGCAAGAAATACAAAGTTAGCAAAAAATTCCAAGCCCACGACGCTGAAAACGCCGCCCACAAAGGCGACACGGTGGTAATTTCCGAATCCCGCCCGATTAGCAAGACCAAACGCTTCACCCTAGACAGTATTATCGAGCGCGGGCATGAAACCGTTGAAATTAAAAAATCCGCCGTCGAAGAAGAAATCGACGCCAAACTAGCCGAAAAAGCCGCCAAAAAAGACGAGGAGGCTAAATGATTCAAGTTGAAACTCGTCTAAAAGTTGCCGACAACAGTGGCGCCAAAGAAATCCTATGTATTAAAGTCTTGGGCGGCACGCGCCGGCGCTACGCACGCGTCGGTGATATCATTACCGCCTCTGTCAAAGTCGCCGACCCACACGGCAACACCAAAAAAAAGGCCGTTGTCAAAGCCGTAATTGTCCGTACTGTTAATCAAATCCGCCGCAAGGACGGCTCGACTATCAAATTCGACGAAAACGCCGCTGTCCTTATTAACGACGACAAAACCCCCAAAGCCACTCGTGTTTTCGGGCCGATCCCGCGCGAACTGCGCGATCTCGGCTATGCCAAAATTGTTTCCTTAGCTCCGGAGGTACTATAATGAATAGAATCCACAAAGACGATGTTGTAAAAATTACAACAGGCAACAACAAGGGCCGTATCGGCAAAGCTGTTAAAATCATCGGTCGCCAAGTTTGGGTCGAGGGTGTCAATATCAAAGAACGCCACATCCGCCCCAACCGCCTAAACCCACGCGGCGGCAAAAAAGAAGTTCACTTGCCGGTCGACATCAGCAACTTAAAGCTTGTCGTCGACGACAAAGAATCGACCGCCAAAGTCGGTTTCCGGCCGACCGACAAAGGCAAAGTCCGCTACGCCAAAACCACCGGAAAGGAGATAAAATAATGGCTGAAAAATACACCCCGCGACTTAAAAAACTTTATAAAGAAAATTACTCGTCCGAGCTGATGAAAGAACTTGATATCAAGAATATTCACGACCTACCGAAGCTTGTTAAAATCATCGTAGCCAGCGGCACTGGTCGCAGCAAAGACGACAAACGAGCTCAAGAAGTTGTCGCCACGACCCTGAAAAAAATTACCGGTCAAGCCGCTGTCAGCCGGATCGCCAAAAAGTCGATTGCTAGCTTCAAAATCCGCAAAGGCATGGGCGCGCCGCTCGGGTCTATGGTAACGCTGCGCGGCGATCGCATGTATGAATTTCTGGATCGCTTAGTTAATGTCTCCATGCCGCGAATCCGCGATTTTCACGGTGCTAGCGCCAAAGCTTTCGACAAACAAGGCAATTATAATCTTGGTATTTCCGAGCAGACGATTTTTCCGGAGTTGACGTTTGAAGATACTGCTGTTTTGCACGGTCTGCAAGTTAGTTTTGTTATCAAAAATCATGATACCAAACACAGCCGCGCGCTGCTAGAAAAATTCGGCATTCCATTCGAGAAAGGGGGTAAATAATGGCTAAAACATCAATCGTGGCTCGCGATCAAAAGCGCGCTAAAATGATCGAAAAATACGCCGCCAAACGCGCCGCGCTGAAAGCCGCCGGCGACGACGAAGGTTTGCAAAAGCTGCCGCGCAATTCCAGCCCCACCCGCCACAAAAACCGTTGCGCCGAAACCGCTCGTCCGCGTGGCTATATCCGAAAGTTTGGTTTAAGTAGAATATCATTCCGCGAACACGCCGCCAAAGGCGAAATCCCGGGAATTAAAAAGGCCAGTTGGTAGAAAGGAGAATGAAAATATGAGTATGCAAAGTTCCGACCCCATCGCTGATATGCTGACCCGCATTCGCAATGCTATCAACGTTGGCAAAAACGAAATCCGCCTGCCGTCCAGCAAGTTGAAATTGGTGGTGGCCAAAGAGTTGGCTAAAGCTGGCTATTTGGACAACGTCAAGACCGAAAAAGCCCAACCCCGCGACGAAATCATCATCACTATCAACCAAGCCGGTCAAAACCCTGCCATTACCGAAATCACTCGCCTGTCCCGCCCCGGCCGCCGCGTTTACGCCAAAGCCGGCGAAATTCCGCGTGTTAAATCCGGTCGCGGTATCGTCCTGATTAGCACCTCTAAAGGTGTCATGACCGGCCGCCAAGCCGTCCAAAAAAGACTCGGCGGCGAGCTAATTTGCCAAGTCTATTAATATAATTTCCTAGTACGGGGTTAGTTTTTCTCCCAACCCCGTCATACCATTATATCACACCTACCTGAAAAAGTCAATACTATATAAGATAGGACACCCTGAACTAATCCCCAACAAAAACAACAAAAGCAGAAAAACCCCG
>JAITSF010000053.1 GCA_031287975.1 Candidatus Nomurabacteria bacterium | reverse complement strand
TTGTAGCCGCGAATATTAGCTTCGGGCGTGGCCGCGAAAAGTTCGCGAATCTTGGTGAAAATACCGGTGTAAGTCGCCGGATTAGAGCGCGGTGTCCGGCCGATCGGCGATTGGTCGATGACGACGACCTTGTCGAGATGTTCAATGCCATCGATATTTTCGTGCTGGCCAGCCACCGCTTTAGCGCGGTTCAAGCGCGCTGCCAGCTCTTTGGCCAAAATATCGTTGACCAGAGTTGACTTGCCCGACCCAGACACACCCGTTACCACATTTAAAACTCCCAGCGGGAAAGCCACGTCAATGTTTTTCAAATTGTGTTGAACCGCACCGCGTACCACCAGCTGCCGCTCGCCCAGCGGCCGGCGCCGTTTCGGCACAGCGATATTTTTCTGACCACTGAGATATTGACCAGTCAGCGACTTTGGATTTTTAGCAACATCAGCCGGTTTGCCAGCCGCCACCACCTGACCGCCCTTAACCCCAGCACCCGGGCCGATGTCGATCAGCCAATCAGCCGCTCGGATAGTTTCGTCGTCATGTTCCACTACTAAAACTGTGTTGCCTAAATCGCGCAGATTTTGCAAAGTCTTAATCAGTTGAGCGTTGTCGCGCTGGTGCAGACCGATCGACGGCTCGTCCAACACATACAACACCCCCTGCAGACCGCTGCCAATTTGGGTGGCCAGCCGAATCCGCTGGGCTTCGCCGCCACTCAGGGTATTAGCCGCCCGTCCCAGTTCCAGATAATTCAACCCGACAGCGTCCATAAACTGCAGCCGCGCGATGATTTCTTTAATGATTTTATCAGCGATTTGGGCTTCGACTGGGCTAAACTTCAGCTTATTTCGGAATAAATTCAGTGCGTCCACCACCGACAAATCGCAAATCTCCTTAATATTCAACCCTTGAATCGTTACCGCCAACACCACCGGTTTGAGCCGCGCGCCACGACAAGCCGCGCACTCGGTTTCGCGCATATAGCGCTCGATGTCTTTTTTAACCCAATCACTGTCGCTGTCGTGAAAACGCCGCTCCAGATTATTCACCACGCCGTCCCAAGTCGCCTCGTACGAACGACTAAAATCCAGCGCCACGCGATATTTTTGCGCGCCAGTGCCGTATAAAATCTTGTCAACTGCTGCTTGCGGCAGCTGTTTAACAGGCGTTGTCAAATTAAAACCATGCTTTTCGCCGACCGCCGCTAGCTTTTTCAGATAAAAAGCCTCCGCGCCGATCCGGTTATAGGGGCGAATCGCGCCCTCCGAAATCGTCAGGTTGCCATTTAAAACCAGCGCCGGATCAATCTCCATGCGATGCCCCAAACCAGTACAAGTCGGACAAGCCCCAAACGGCGCGTTAAAAGAAAAAAGTCGCGGCTCTAACTCCGGAATAACTTCGTCAGGGTGATCGACACAAGCATACCTCGTGGAGTAGGTCAAAACGCCGTCGCTTAGATGCTTTGATTTCTCAGCAATAATTATTTCAACTGTTCCACCCCCCAACTCCAAAGCCTGTTCCACCGACTGCGAAATCCGCGAAACCGCCTCTCGAGAAATAACTAGCCGATCGACAATCAGCTCAATATCGTGGCGCTCTTGTTTGTCGAGCGTCGGCCATTCGTCCAGCGCGTAAATCACACCGTCTACCCGCGCCCGCGCAAAACCTTTGGCTAAATACTGTTCCGGAATGTGAATAAACTCGCCCTTTTTGGCCTTCGCCAGCGGCGCGCCGATGTAAACTTTAGCGCCGTCTAACTTCGAAATCTCGTCAATAATGGCTTGCGGCGAGCGGCGAAAGACCGGCTTCAGGCAAATCGGGCAATGCGGTGTACCGATACGCGCGAACAGCAGCCGCAAATAATCGTAAATTTCCGTAACTGTCGCCACTGTGGAACGCGGGTTTTTGCTGGCCGACTTTTGGTCAATCGAAATCGCCGGACTAAGCCCAGTGATTTGGTCGACGTCGGGCTTTTCCATAATCCCTAGGAAAAACCGCGCGTACGACGACAACGACTCGACATAGCGGCGCTGGCCTTCGGCGTAAATCGTGTCAAATGCCAGCGACGACTTGCCCGAACCGCTTAAGCCCGTAATCACCGTAAACTTGTCGCGCGGAATCGCCACGCTGATATTCTTCAGATTATGCTCGCGCGCGCCAACAACTCGTATTTCGTCCTTATTCATAACCGCTCTATTATACGCTGATCAGCGCCGAAAGTCCATACCTACAAGGGTTATTTCGAGTATTTTTTGGAGCGAACGCGTTTAGTCGGCTGGTTTTTAGCCGATTTTTTCGACAAATCATGTAATTCACGGTTTTTCTTGACCAACAAAACTCCCAAAACAACCACTGCTGCCGCCAAACCGATGATTAACACATCGCTTGACATCACAATTTTGTTACCAACTCTAAACAAACCAGTGTTCGGCACATTCGGCAACAGCCAAGATCCGCCGCCACCACCGCCAATCAAGCCACTGACAACATAATTTACTCGCACAATTTGTGCAGTTTCCGCATCGCCACCGTTGTGTTGATACCCGACAAATTTTAAATTGTACTGACCAGACGGCAAACCATTCGGCATCTTTACAGACCCGATATCGCGGTTTGCGAAATCCAGCATATCGTTCACTATAAAATTACCCAAAAACTCATAGCGTTTGGAGCCACCACTGTCTAACTCGATATAAACATCGACTGTGTCAATATTGCCACCGCTGACGACTAGCGGAAAAGTAGCATTGACTGTTTCGTCCATCTTTGGACCGACAACATTCAAGCTGAACGGCACGTTGTCGAACGTTACTGACATAACGATGTCGTTAGCTGATACTGTTTTTTCATTTATAATACTAGCGCCGACCAGCCCGAATATTCCGAGCATTATCGACGCTAGTGCGTATTTAACCGTTAATAGATATTTGTTTTTCATTGTGGTGGCCTTTCGTTTTTTTATTGCAGCAGTTACGACTGCGGTTTTTTGTCAGTCTCGCTGGCTGACTTTGCATCTTTTTTAGATTTAGCTTTCTTTTCCTTATTTGGTTTATTCTTTTTATTATTGCGTACCTTCCTCACTATTATAACCACAACCAAAATTAAAATCAAGCCTAAAATTATCGAAGTTGTCACTAAAATCCAAACCGGTCCGACGTAAACTAATTTGGTTTCATCAACAGGGGTCTGATTTAAGAAACTGATTTTGTTACTGACTAGATATAGTCCGATTGACGGCGCTTCAGTCCATTCTTGAGTGATTTCGCGAGTGGTCGATGGCAGCACCGAGCGGCTGATCGAATTGTTGAAAACTTCTTTGCCAAACAGAGTTTTGACCACTGTGGTGTGGTTGAATGAAAAATCAATGTTGCCGCTGTTTTTAATCTGGGCCATCGGTTTAAGATGGGCTTCGGCAAAAGTCGGCTGGCTAAAAGCCACTAACTCGCCCTCGCGGCGAGTTTCGCCACCTAGATCTGCGTAAATCAGGCTGCCAACCCGCCCGACAGTTTGGATACTAGCGCCAGCCGCACTGGGCGTATCAGTCGGCAAAGTTTCAGCGAAAACCACCGCATATTGCCCGCCAGCCGGAATATCCGATGGCGCGTTAATATGAAACGGCACCTCCACCACTTCGCCCACCGCAATGTTTTTGTATTCTGACTGATCGAAACTTATCCAACTAGCGATTTTAGTAAAATCGTTTTCGGTGTCGAAATTCGCCTCGTAAGTCACATCCGCCACTCCGTACGGTGTAGCGTAAACTCGAAAGTTCAGCGCATCTGTGCCGGTGTTGGTAATTTTAATTTTCGAGTCGGCTTTTTCATTAGCGCTCAGTGTAATCCGCTGGCTGACCGGCGACAATTGAATTGACGAAGCCGGATTCGCCGACTCTTCCTCCGCGCCCACTCGCGCCACCGGCGCCACAAACAGCCCTAGCAGAGCCGCCACCGACAACAACCCAGCAGTCATAGTTAATATTCGTTTCCCCATATATTCCTCCTTATTACCCCAATATTACACCAAAGCGCTAATGCAGTCAACACCAAATTATCCAAAAGCCAAGCAAAAACGCACAATCCTCAACTCAAAAACCTTGCAAAAACGCGCAAAAAATATATCTGCCCATCATTTACCAGCTTGGTGCTTGCGGATTTTCAGTATTAAAGCCGCTACTAGCAGAATAATCATGGTAGTAATAATAAAGATCAGCCACAGCGGAAAGGCGACAACTGTCTTTTGTTCGGTAAATTCTTCGCCGCCGATAGTAACTGTTGCTTGGACTTCAACCAGCCCAATGTCCGGCAGCCCCTCCCAAATTTGCTCGACCGCCACTTGGCTGTCCGACAACAATTCTTTCGGACCATCCGTTTCATACGCCACAGCATCGTAAAGTATTTTGTCAACTACTTTTATATGATATTTCACAGTCGTCCAAACATTGCCATCGTTCGCTAGATGCAGCTTAATCGGCAACCCCTGACTGGCATCCAGCATTAAACTCGGAACTTCTAGCCCGACAAACTTCGAATCGACCCTGAGCGGCTCTGTCCCCTGTATGTTAGCAAATAGTAAATGCAGATACTCGGTTTCGATAGCTAAACCCTTATCATCGTCAGTTTTATCTGGGGAATAATCCTCTGACGAAATCACGACCGCCGCCGATTGGTTACCGCTAGCCACCCAATTGCTCGGCACAGCAATCGTAAACGGCACTTCGACTGTCTGACGCGGCTCTAAAATCACATCGTAAACATCCTGACCATTAGCGTAAGTGACCCACTTTGCTAACTCCGAGCGCTCTATTACCGCAATATCGGTCGAGTTATATTTGCCGTCCTTAGTAGCGCCATATGGTTGAACACTGAAATGCGCGATCGCTTGTATATCGGAATCGTTATATAACTCGACAGCGCGCTTATAACTATTCCCTGGCACTAGCGGATCGTCAAAAACCGTCTTGCCGCCACTCTGCGCCCAAACCGTATTGCGACGCCCCTCTTCGGCCGCCTGCGCCGGTAATGTCGCGCCGACCACTAGTCCAGCGACCAACAAACCGACTAAAACAATTTTCTTAAACACCAAAACCCTCCTTTATTTAATGTCTAACAGCAGTATAGCATAACTACAAACAAAAACAAACATTAAAAATCCGCCAAATTACCTCGTAAAAGAAAAGCCGGCCGAAAGCGACCGGACTTTTCTTTAGCTACCTTTCAACCACTTGACTAAGTATTACTTGTCTGCGAGATAGTGATCGTGTTTTTATAAACACCGACACCTAAGTTTGTATTCCACTGAGCCGTTATGCTAACAGGAGAACTACCCGCTGTATCAATTCCATAATAAGTCCCAGAGGGTGAATTAATTGAGAGACCAGTTGGCCAGCTTTCAATATTACCTGCAGTGCCGGTTGCGCCAATAGTCTGGTCAGCGCCAGTAATAGCTATATAGTTAGCGCTAACACCCGTTACAGTAGGGCCACCAGTAACGGCTGTCGGTGTAAATTTAACACCATAAACAGCAGTAGTTCCCGCTGTAGTATAAGCAGCACTAGTCGCCGCTGGAGCGATAGTGCTAACCGATGACGATGAGCCAGCACCATCAGTATCCAAACTCATATTAAGCTTGGTGCCGTCTTTGTCTTTAACTTTCCAAGTGTAGCCTTTAGCGTTGTTGCCGCCAGTGCCACCACCGACGTCATCCTGTTGGTTAACCGTAATCGTCAACTCCGTGTCAACGACCGCATAACTTGCCAAAGGCAGGGCTGTGATACCCAAAACGCCCAACGCGCCGGCACCTAAAATTAACTTTGATATCTTTGTCATTTCTGTTTTTCTCCTTTCGGCTCACACAACTCTTTATCTTGTGGGAACCCTGTTTGTTTTATTTATACACTGGTATTTTAACACTAACATTTTGAAAATCAAGTACTTTTTTGGAGTTTTCCACAGTTTTTTAATATTTAATATAATGCTACAATGTTTTAATGACCTCATTTTTCTTTTACGACCTCGAAACCAGCGGACTCAACCCGCGCTTCGACCGAGTTATGCAGTTCGCCGGTATCCGAACCACTCCAAATTTAGAGCCGGTCGGCCAGCCAGTTAATTTTCTCGTTAAGCTGTCTGGCGACATTTTGCCCTCGCCCGAAGCCCTGTTGGTAACCGGTATCACTCCACAGATGACACTGGCGGACGGTATCAGCGAACATGAATTTGCGCGGATTTTGAGCGAGGAAGTTTTTACGCCTGACACTGTAGCGATTGGCTTTAACAACATTCGTTTTGATGATGAATTTATCCGCCACACCCTGTGGCGCAACTTTTACGATCCATACGAGTGGAGCTGGGCGAACGGCCGCAGCCGCTGGGATTTGCTGGACGTTACTCGTCTAACCCGCGCTCTGCGACCCGACGGTATTAACTGGCCGACTGTTGACGGCAAAGCTGTCAACAAGCTAGAGCTGCTGGCTAAAGCTAACAAAATTAAACAAGTTCACGCCCACGACGCCTTGAGCGATGTCGAAGCATTGATCGGCCTGACACGGCTGATTCGCCAAAAACAGCCGAAATTGTTTAATTATTTATACAACTTACGCGACAAAAAATCTATCGCCGAACTTGTCAATCTCGACAACCCGAAACCCTTTACCTACGCCAGCGGCCGTTTCCAACACCCCGACAAAACTACTGCTGCTTTCCCGATTTCAGTCGGCCGCAAAGCCGGCTCGACGCTGGTATACGACCTACGTTTCGATCCAACCCAAATCGATTTCAACTCCGAGCCAGAGCTAACATGGGTCGATCTGCCGATCAAAGAGCTGCAATATAACCGCTGTCCGGCGGTGGCGCCGCTGGGGGTGTTAGACAAAGCCGCCCAGCAGCGCCTCGAGCTACCGCTGAAAGTTATCCAAGACAACTTGTCGAAGTTATTAAAACATCGCGATATAGTTGATAAATTAGTCAATATTTGGTCTGAAAAACCGGACTTTCCGCCCGCCACTGATGTCGAAGCTCAACTCTATGATGGTTTTGTTATCGAAGCCGACCGCCCCCGTATTCAAACCGTCCGCCAGCTCGACACCGCCGGACTAGCTGACTTCCACCCCGACTTTAAGGACGACCGGCTCGACCAACTGCTGCTGCGCTACAAAGCCCGCGAATTCCCCGGTTCCCTAACTAAATCGGAACACGAAACTTGGACAAGTTTCGTCCGCCAAAAATACCGCGCCGAACTACCCAAATTAGAAACCAAACTAGCCGAATTGTCCAAAACCCACCCCGACCAGCAATTTATCCTCGAAGAACTCCGCCTCTGGGCGGAAAGCAACCTCCCCGCCGACGACGAGTAGTCCGCGGCTGCGTTCGCAAGTGGGGGTGGTGGGGTTGCTATCATCCACTCTGTTGATCATACTTCTCCACCTCTGGATTCAAAATCAGCAACTCAATCCCCGCGTCATCAAACATTTTCTTGCTCTCGAGACTTTCGTGATAATCTTTCTTGGCGATGACTTTTTTAATGCCAGAATTAACAATCAACATCGCGCAATTTCGACACGGTGTCATCCCGCAATATAGCGTGCCACCCTTGATCTCAACACCATTTTTGGCGGCCTGCAAGATCGCGTTGGCTTCGGCGTGGACAGTGCGGCGACAGTGCATCGAAATATGTCCGTCGCTGTGCTTGACTTCTTCAATCAGGCAGCCGACTTCGTCACATTGTGGCGCTCCCGACGGCGCTCCGCAATAGCCGCTTGACAACAAAACATTGTCGCGCGTGATAACACAACCCGGCTTAGCCCGCAGACACGTGCCGCGCGTCGCCACCGCGTCCATAATCAACATAAAATACTCTGTCCAATCCGGTCGCAAAACTTTCTGTGGTTGATTTTTGCTCATATATCTCCTTATTATATCAAACTTTATTCATTTTGTCAAGTTTACGCTTATTTTTTAGTGGTTCGCCCTCCTTTGCTCAACCAGCGTAAACTCCAAATCGCCGACTTTAACAACACTATCGCCGCTGGCACCTTGTCGCTCCAGTTCGCGAACAATACCAAGTTTTTGCAAAATATCACGCAGCCGGTTTAGACTATGAACATTTTTGGCATCAGTTTTAGCGGCAAATTTCTCGATTTTCGGCCCGCTGACTTCGTAAACTTCGCCGCTGAGCCGCACCTGCCAAGCCTTGTCCATGTCCAGCTGCCCCAAGCTAATCACTGGTTTTGTACCATCCGGCTTGGCGCTCTCAACCTCAACCGCCACAGCCTCTTTAGCCTTTATTAAAGCCCGCAAAACTTCCTTCAACCCCCGATGCGCCGGCGCTGAAATCGCGTAAATCGGGCTGTTCACAACCGCTCCCAGCTCTGTCGCTTGCATCGCTAAAATCTCATCGTCAATAGCGTCAATTTTTGTCAGCGCCACCACCTCTGGAGTTTTAGCCAATTCTGGGCTGTATTTGCCAAGCTCCGCCCGAATCTTCAAATAATCGCCAGCTACATCGTCGCTCAACGCGTCGATCAAGTGCAAAATCACATAATTTCGCTCGATATGCCGCAAAAACTCATGTCCCAGGCCCTTGCCCTCACTAGCGCCCTCAATCAGCCCTGGGATATCGGCAATCAACAAACTCTGGCCGTCGATATCAGCCACCCCGAGGTTCGGCGTTAAAGTCGTAAACGGATAGTCCGCAATCGCCGGCTTGGCGCTGGTTACCACGCTCAAAAAAGTCGATTTGCCAACGCTCGGAAAGCCCACCAAGCCGACATCAGCCAGCAGTTTCAACTCCAGATTCAACTCATAAGCTTCGCCTGGCAAACCCTTTTCCGCCACCCGCGGCGCTTGACGAGTGCTAGACTTAAAATGCGCATTGCCAAACCCGCCCTCGCCGCCTCTGGCGACAATTAACTCCTCTCCCTGTTCGACCAAATCGCCAACTATCTCTCCAAACAAGCCCTTCCGCCCCAAGCGATCTGAGCCGGGCGACATCCCCATACCCGGGTCCGGCAAGCCGGACTCGGGTGGGGACCCTGTCGCTCGGTCAGCTCCATTGGTGCGAAATGGT
>JAITSF010000013.1 GCA_031287975.1 Candidatus Nomurabacteria bacterium | reverse complement strand
ACCACCACCGCAAACCGCGACTCCGCGCGCCGCGCATTAGGTGTCCACTTAACCATCATATGTGCCGACCGTTCAGTCCGCCCATTGCGATGCACATAATTCAAACTGCCATGCCCATGAAAACGATATTTTTTTGAAATCATGCTTCTATCTTAACAATTTTCCGAAAATATAAAACCCTCCCCCTTGACAAAAAGCTTACGCTATGCTAGACTAATCATCAGAGGCCGATTCAGTTCGGTTTGTTTGAAGTTGCTCCGCAATCCGCAACAACTCATTATACTTTGCTACTCGTTCGCTGCGCGCCAGCGAACCGGTCTTAATCTGCCCCGCGCCCAAACCCACCGCTAAATGCGCGATAAACGGATCTTCGGTCTCGCCGCTACGGTGCGAAATTATAGTGTTAAAATTATTCGACTTCGCCAACTTAACCGCTTCAATTGTCTCCGACACCGTGCCGATTTGGTTCGGTTTGATCAAAATCGCGTTGCAAGCTTTTTGCTCAATCGCTTGGCTGAGATACTTAACATTGGTTACCAACAAATCATCGCCCACGATTTGCAACCGCCCACCCAGCTGCGCTGTCATATCGCTCCAGCCCGCCCAATCGTCCTCTGCTAAACCGTCCTCGACCGAAACAATCGGAAACTGCCCCGCCAAATCTCGATACCAACTAATCATCTCGCCGTTGCTGAGCTGTTTTTTGTCGGCCCGCAACTTATACCAACCGTCCTCGAAAAACTCGCTAGCCGCCACATCGACAGCTAAAGAAATGTCCTGACCCAGCCGATAGCCGGCCTGCTGGACAGCTTTCGAAATCGTAAACAGCGGCTCGAGATTGCCGTTTTTAACCAGCGGCGCATAGCCGCCTTCGTCGCCCAGCGTCGTCGGGTAGCCTTCATCCTTCAAAATCCCGCCCAAAACGTGATAAATCTCGCTGGCCGCCCGCAATTTGTCAGCCAAATCCGCCGGACCATGCGGAATAATCATATATTCCTGAATATCAGTCGCAAAACTAGCGTGCGCGCCGCCGTTCCAGATATTTATCATCGGCAGCGGCAACAGCGGCTCCAGCCCCGACAGCTCGCTCAAATACCGCCACAACGCCAGCCCCCGCCCGCGCGCAGCCGCTTTCGCCAGCGCCATCGACACCGCCAAAATTGCATTTGCGCCCAAGTTCGATTTATTATCCGTGCCATCCAAACTATTCAAAAACCCGTCAATCTCAGCCTGACGGTTGGCTTCAATACCGATAATTTTCGGCGCAATCGTATCGTTAATATTACCAACCGCCTTGCTGACACCCTTGCCGCCATACCGCTCGCCACCGTCGCGCAGCTCCAAAGCCTCGCGCGAACCGGTGCTAGTGCCGCTCGGTACACTAGCTCGCCCAAACGCCCCGCCAGCCAAATTAACATCACACTCGACTGTCGGATTGCCGCGCGAATCAAATATCGTTCTTGCTACGATGCCCACTATTTCCATATTACAATCTTAGCACAAGTGTGTTAGAATAGCTACATGCGTAAGGTGGGATTTATCGGAATTGACGAAAAATACCGGCAGTTTTTCACTGAAAACTTGCCCGGCGACACTTTTGAAGTGATTTTTTATGACGATTTAGCTGATCTCGACCCCGATTTAGAAGTCCTGTCGGTTTTTATCAACAACAAAGTCACCGAAAGAGTTTTGGCGGGCTTGCCCAAGTTGCGCCTGATCGCCTGCCGCTCCACCGGCTACGACAACATCGACGCGCTGTCCGTCCAAAAACGCGCCATCACCGTTACCAACACCCCCGCTTACGGCAGCTCCTCTGTCGCCGAATACACCTTCGCCCTAATCCTAACTCTGTCGCGCCGCCTGCCGGACATCTTCCACGAAACCTACGCCAGCGAGCCCGACCGCGCCAAAGAACAAGGTTTCGACCTTTTTGGCAAAACCATCGGCATCATCGGTCTGGGCAACATCGGCAAGGGTGTCGCCCAAATCGCCTACGGTTTCGGCATGCGGATTCTGGCGTACGACACCAACCAAGACGAAAAACTAGCCAACTGGCTCAAGATCGAATACACTAAGGACCTCAACCAGCTGCTTAAAGAGAGCGATGTCGTCAGCCTGCATATTCCCTACACGCCGGACAACCACCACTTCATCGACACCGCCAAACTCCGAAAAATGAAGCCCGAAGCGCTGCTTATCAACACCGCGCGCGGCGAACTAATCGATACCGTAGCGCTGGTAAAAGCCCTCAAAGACCGCCAAATCAAAGCTGCCGCGCTCGACGTTTTAGAAGACGAATACCTGCTCGACCCCGACGACCTCATCGAACTGGCCGCCCAACAAGACCGCGCCGCTCGAAGCACCCTCCGCCACGCCCTAGCCATCCTAGCGCTAGAGCGCCTACCCAACGCCATCATCACCAACCACAACGCCTACAATACCGTCGAAGCCACCGCCAAAATCAACCAAATGACCCTCCAAAACATCACCGGCTTCTACACCGGCGGCCAGATTTTCACAGTTTAGTGCTATACTTAGGTCTATGAACTTCTACGAAATTCTCGGCGTTGCCCAAACCGCCAGCGAAGACGAAATCAAATCGGCTTTCCGCCGGCTAGCTGTCGCCAAACACCCCGACAAAGGCGGCTCAGCCGAAGAATTTATCCAGCTCAAAACCGCCTACGACACCCTAAAAAATCCGCTGCTCCGTAAAGACTACGACCTAAAGCTCCACCCTGAGTCAATTGACAACACCTATAATACTTCACACGATTTCCAAACCGCCGATACACAAACCGCACCGCCACCTGAAGCCAAAAATTTCGAACCAACGCCAATCGATGAAGCCGACATCATCCGCCAGCTCTCTGACATCGCCCGCGAAATCCGCCTCAAATCCGTCCTCAACACCTTCGCCGGCCTCTTCGTCGGCCTGGTCGGCGTTGTCCTGACTATTCTGACTATCGGTTTAATCATCTTCTCTGGACTCATCAACTCCGGCTTTGGTATGATGTCCCGCAACTTCTGGCAAATCGTCAACCCTTACACCAACCTCTTCGGTGTCCTGGCCCGCTCAAATATCCGCCCCACCGCCAAAATCTCTGGCTTTATCAAAACCCATCGCCGCCGCTCCATTACCGCCTTCGCAATCATAATCTCAATAATAATTTCGGCAATTATACTCTCACGAATATTTCTCTAAATAAACGGATTAACGACTTTCAAACCGTCAATAGTCTGTCCGCCATTCATATCTTCCGAATATAGGACATCACAACCCGCCTTAATAGCCGCCGCCACAATCAAACTATCATAATACGAAATCCGATGCGTAAAATGAATCCCCGCCGCGTTTTTGACCAACCCAGCATCAATCTCCAACACATTGAGCTTGGACATTTCCTCGAGAGCATAAACAATTTCTGCCTTAGTCAGCTTCAACTTTTTCGAACCAGCGCTAATGAACTCATTCAACACTTGAGCTGATATGTATAAATTATCGTCTTCAACCAACTTTCTTACCAAACGCATAGCCGCCCGCCGTTTCTGTGGCTCCGATCGGTCGTGTTGATATAATAAAACGTTTGTATCAACAAAAGCCCTACCAACGGTCTTCATAAAGCTCCTCACGCTTGAACTTCCAACCACCAGAGTCGCCTTGGACATCTTTCACCATAGTTGCATAGTGCTTGGCTTGGTCTTTCGCAACCTTGCGCTCAGCGTTCCGCTGCAAAAAATCCCGAATATAAGCGTTCAAAGACATGCCGTTTTCCGCCGCCACCTTGCGCGCCGCCTCCAACAGACCATCATCAATCGCCAGAGTAATATTGCTCATTTTTATCCTTTCTTTATTACCACAACACCATTATACACATATGTGCAATATGTGTCAAGAGTTTTTGCTCAATATAGTCACTATAACACATTTCTCATTTTACAAGGTCGGACCTTGTAAAATGAGAAATGTGTTGTAATATTATTTTTCGAAGCGGCGCAATTCTGGATTAGTGTAGTAATTCACCGATGGTTCATCATATTCTTCCAGATATTTGCTCCTCTCCTCATTTATATCATCACGTTTGGCTTTATACTCATCGACAAAGTTTTTATAGTTGCCCTGGTGCTGCCGACACAATTCGATGACAAACTCTGGTTGTAGCCACTCCGCTTTCCAGCCCTTTGTATAATACGGCAGGCTAGACCATTGCCAATTTTCATAATCATCTGGGTTTAGGTGGATATAGCGCGAAGCGTGTAGTAGATAGTTATCATTGAGTATAATCGACGACTTATATCGACTTTCGAGTAAAGGCCCTGACCTTTTATATTTAATGTTGAAATACCGACCATACGAACCGACCAGCCCCTGCATCATCTTAGGAATAGTCTTGGCTTCGACTTGATGGAACAACAAATGAAAATGATTCGGCATTAAACAAAATGCTAACAACTCAACTCGACCGTAAAAACTAGTGT
>JAITSF010000012.1 GCA_031287975.1 Candidatus Nomurabacteria bacterium | reverse complement strand
AAACTTGCATCGTCAAAAAGCGTGTTTTTGGACAGCTTGGCTAAACCTTGTTTATCTTCTTCCAGATAAAAACTTTCCCGCAGCCGAATGAAAAAATCAGGGTCAACATGCACAATCTCCGGAGTAAAAAGCATTTCCAACAATTTTATCCTTCGTTTAGTCCGCGCCACTCGCCGTCGCGCTGAACGAGCCAGCCGCCTGTTTGCTGCTGTTTCAGCCTCATCAAACAACCGCGACCCCCACAAATTCTCGCCTTTCTTTTTAATAATATTGTACTTCGTGTCTGTCACCGCCCAACCAACCGATGTCGTGCCGCCGTCAACCCCAATGTAGTAATCCTCGCTCATAGGTTTTACCCTCGTTTATAACTTTTATTGTTGACATTGTATCACAAGTTTGCTACGATTAGTATGTTGTTTAAATACACGATTAAATAACACGACAAGTTCAAATAAAGAATTACCGAAATCAATCCGCAAGGATAGCCCAGTGTGGGCACCCGGAAACGCGACTACTCGTGTTTTTTATTAATAACCCACCGCTGATACTCATCGCCCATCATTAGACTTTTCGGATCGGCTAAGTCTGTGAAAAGGACACCGTTTAAGTGATCGATTTCGTGCTGGACAACGTGTGCCACAAAACCGTCTACGATTTTAGTTTGCGGCTGGGCGTTGCGGTCGAGATATTTAATCCGCATTTTTTTATAACGCGGCACCAATCCATAAATTAAATTTTCAAAAGCTGGACCACCCACGCTGCAACAGCCCTCCCATTTCTTAACTGGCTGGCCAAAAGTTTTAACGATTTCGGCGTTTATCAAAACATCATCAAACAGCACTAAGTCAGGTCGCGCTGGTGTAGGCTTAATGGCTATCACACTAATCGCCAAACTTTCGCCCACCTGCGGCGCCGAAATACCCACACCGTAATTTTTTTTGTCGCAAGTATAACGCAAGTTATCAATCAAATTTTGGGTTTTCGTCGACAAAATCTGACTTTTGGCCAATTTCTTAGCTTTAGCACGCAAAATCGGGTCGCCCAGACGGCGCAAAGTTAAAATTTTCATAAAAGCGATTTCTCCCATAAACTAAACCCCTTCCCCGCGAAGGCTTCGCGGAAATTTTTGATGGGGATAAAGGCTTTTTGTTGGGTTTTGGCGGTGCGGCCGGAGGGGTTGTTGATGAAAAATCCACTAATAGCAACGCCATCCCAGCGAAAACCGTGCGTCAGGACAAGATGACCTTTGCCGTCGTGCGGGTTTCGGTCGAGGTCGCCGCGAATGACGCCAGGGTGGACTGAGGCAATAATAAAATGATTGTCAAGTATGGCAGTGGCGATTTCTTCAAGACTGAGCGCGCCATAGACTTGCCCCATTAGACCGAACGACCGCGCCAACTTAACCAGCGGCGCATAAAACCAACCCTCGTCCTGCTTGACTTTATAACCGCCCAACGCCACACCTTTTTCAGTCAAGCTAGCCACAGTTTCGCGCTCGGCCAAATGGTAGGCGTCCAGCACCGCCTTAACACACATCAACCCACAAATCCGCCAAGACCAAAAGTCGTAATCAGCGGTAGTCGCAAAACCAAAATCACGCCAATTTGGGTCGTCAGCCGCTTTAACACGGCCGTCCAAAATGTCGGAAACCAGTTTAGGCGAAGCCCATTGAGTGATCTGCACGCCAGGCGGCGGCGCCACAAAATAATCCCCCGCTGGCAAATCGCCGAGCCTAGCGCCAGCCGCCGCCAATCGCCGCCGCTGACCAGCGCGGTCTTTAACTTTATAAAGTTTTCGCTTGATTTGCTTGGCGGCAGAAACCAACATTTTCATCATTTCCGATTCACGATTATTTCGCTAATTTCGGCTCGTTTCGGCGTTTCTATAACTTTGACAAGTTCATCGGCGACAATATCAACTGGCAGCCAATTTTCCGGGTCGTCAATTGTTTTGCCGATTTTTTCGGGCATTCTAGACACAAAACCGCCCGATACGAAATTGACCGCCCGCGCGTTGGCGCCTTTGAATTGCTCTTGCAAGGATTTCGTAAAACCGCGCAGCGCCCATTTTGACGCACCGTAAATCGGTTGGCGAGTGTCGCCACGCAGGGCTGTGGTGGAAATAACGTTGATAACGTCAGCGCCAATTTCTTTAATTTTCGGCAAAAGCAACGACTCCAATAAAATAACTCCCAGCGCGTTGCTCCAAAAAACTCGGTCAAGTTCTTCGCGCGACAAATCGTCCTCGCGCGCCATCACACCCGCGCAATTTACTAAAATATCAATCTCGTCAGGCAAAGTCAGGATTTGTTGAACGGCGTTTTTAATAGAATTTTCATCAGTCAAGTCCAATTCAATATAATCAATTCTGTCATCACGCGGCTTGGAGCGCGACAGACCAATCACACGGTAGCCCTTCGCCAACAACTTGCCCGCCGTAGCAAACCCCAGCCCATCGCTGGCACCGGTAATTAAAATTGTTTTGTTCATAATTATCCTTTCCTTAAATTATTTATAACCAAATTTCCCCGCCTCTAACATAATGTCGAGGAAAGCCGGCTCGGTGTCGCGGCGATTCCAGTCGCGTTGCAGCTCACAGGCTAATTGGGCAAAAGAAATCGGCTGTGCGCCGGCCTGTTCGACACGGCGCAAGGCAGCGTCGTGAGCTTCGAGGCTGGTGCCGGCCACTGCGTCCACAATTGGGTAAACTTCGTAGCCCTCATGTAAGGCATCCAGTGTCGGAAAAGTTAGGCAGGCTTCCGTCCACAGCGCGGCAATGAGCAATTTTTTGCGCCCAGTTGCCCGCACCGCTTCCACAAACTCGCGGTCCTCCCACGCGTTGATAGACGTGCGGTCATACGACGGCAGATCACTCAAAACTTCTTTCAGCGGCGCAATCGTTTCCTGATTCATGGTGGTCGCCACATTGACGGTTGACAACACAATCGGCAAATCAAACGCCCGCGCCAACTTGGCCGTCATCACAATATTTTTTGTCAGCTCGTCGTGGTCGCGCGACTGCACACTCTTAATCTGCGTCGGCTGATAATCAATCACCAGCAGCGCCGCATTTTCCGGCGTAATTAGCCAGTCGGTTTCTCCGTTCCGTTTGGGTAAACTTGTCATTTTTCCTCCTTAATTAAACCTATTATACCACTTCCCCGTAAAAACCGCTTATCCTTGCAAAAATATAACACATTGCTAAAATTGTAATATTATGAGTACAAGGGTTAAGACTGGCGAGCTGCCAAAGTACGATATTGCCCATAGCGCGGCACTGGATGTAGGCAACAGTCCGCTGTATATTGACGATACGTTTCATGTTCCTATCAACATGGCCAACTTGGAATTTAACACCAAGCAAATCGAGCGCGCTATTCAGCTAACCGGTTGGGCAGCTTTGGTGTTGGTCCAAGAAGATGGTCTAAATTGTGACCAGTTGGAAGAAAAACACAGCCAACTTTGCCAAATTTTCGGCGGCAATTTGCCGCTTGGCATTTTGCGGCAACATTTAATTCGGTTCGAGGCCATGACGCTGGTTAATGCTTCCGGCGACCATACTGGCTCGCCGGCTATCCAAATCGGCGTTAATCAGCAGCTGCTCTATCCCATCGTTCAACGCCTGTCCGAGCATCGGCGCGGTTACAGCCCAGCGGCTTATGAAGAAATTTACGAAGACACCATCCGCCAAGCCGTCCGCTGCGCGCGGCTCAACCAACCCAAACAAACTGCCGATTCGCCGCTAATGGAATCCGAACCGCGCCGCCTGAGTGACCAAGTTGGCTTGCTGTGTCGCAAAATATTGTCCAACCAATTCGGCGAAGAATACGTCCGGTTAAATCTTGACGGCCACAATCGCCATAGTTAATTTTCGTCGGCTATATCAAAAATCATACTTTCGCCATTAGAAATCAAGAATTTTAGCAAATCGCCGTCGGCTGGGACGCCTTTGAGGTTCGCTAAAAACGCCAGCCCCACGCCGCCGTGCGCCACCACCAAAACCTTTTTACCAGCATATTTTGCTTTTATTTCGTCAATTTGCGAGCCAATTCGGCGCGTAAAATCTTGGACATTTTCGGCGCGTTGGTAACGTAAATTTTCGTGATAATTCCAAAAACTATTAAACCAATCTGGGTAAAGAGTTTTAATCCTGCCCTCAAATTCGCCAAAATCACGCTCGCGCAAACCGTCAACTATAACAACTGGCAAACCAAATTTCTCAGCGATAATGTCCGCCGTTTCGCGCGCTCGTAGTAGCGGCGACGCTAAAATAACGTCAATTTTGCCCCCCACAACTCATCGCGCACATCGCGAGCGTGTTGCCGACCAACGTCATTCAACGGTACGTCAACCAAACCTTGCAATTTCTCTTTCAAATTCCAATCAGTTTGACCGTGCCGGACAAAGTATATCTTCATTTTTCCTCCATCATTTTACTTAGATCACCATTTAATTGAACCACATCCAAAGACAACAAATCCTCAGCAAAATCCGATCCTGGATCAATCGGCTCTAACGCGTAAATTCGTTTACCAAGCGCATAAGCCCAGCCAGCCTCAAAATAGGTAGACGTACCAACACGACCGTATTTTTGACTGGCCTCTTTTATGTTGCCAATCAGCAAAGCGTCGCTGTCTTTGAGATGACTCAAATGCCTGTCCTCCAACTTCCTTCTTGTTTCATAGTCACCAATTTGATAACTTGACCGTTCCGGAACGTACACTGCAAAACCTAGTTCGCCGAGTTTGTTGCCAATATTTTCCAATTCGGATAATTTCTTTACCGACCCAGAAATAGTGATTTTCATTTTATCAACTCCAAAAATTCCTGCTCAGTCAACTCCTTACCATCAAATTCAAAAACGAAATCGCGCTCAAGATACTTAGCGACTTTGGCTGGCACTGTCACAGCTTTTGGCCATCCAGCAAACAATTTTATGTCGTAGCCCGGCTCAACATCCCACCTAAGCCGAGCTAAATTCTCATCAACTATAAATTCCACTTTATTTATCATTAACAGCGATTTAGTGAGAGCGTCGATATCCCTAATCTGACGAGACAAGTTTAATCGGTCGCCCGTGATATCCATTTTATCACCTAATAAAATCGCTGCATCAACCAAGTTGTTTATCTCTTTACCGTTAGAATGGGACAAAATAGCATGATAAATAATATCAATATCGCTCGCATTCATATTATATTTCGTCAGCCATTCCCGCGCAATTTTAGCGCCGCGTTCGGCGTGCTTTTCCTTATTAAAACCAACTATCGCCACATCATGCAACAATGCCGTAATTTTCGCCAACTGAATTTCGTGTTGGCTGGCTTTCATTTCCCGCAGAAAATCCACCGCGTAATTTGCAACATGTTTGGCGTGTGTGATGCCATGCAACGAGTTAAAGCTGGGACTAATTTTCGCACCCTTGGGCGCCGGCTCGTCAATCCGCCGCATAACATCTAAAAATTCATCGCTCATTAAAATATCAACTAAAACTTTTTCTAGTTTTGTCATTTTATCAACTCCAAAAATTCTTGTTCGTTAATGATTTTAGTACCAAATTTGGCGGCGGCGGCGCGTTTGGAGCTGCCGAGTTTGCCGCCGGCAACAAGATAGGTTGTTGACCGCCCAACGGCGTTTTGGAAAGTGCCGCCCA
>JAITSF010000027.1 GCA_031287975.1 Candidatus Nomurabacteria bacterium | reverse complement strand
TTCGCAAAATCCGCGCCGAAATTGAGTGAAAAGTCCCCATGTAGGGCATATAAATCTGGCTACCCAACAAACCCCACAGCCGGTCGCGCATTTCCTTCGCCGCCTTATTAGTAAAAGTTACCGCCATAATTTGACTGGGCGCAAAGTGGTGTTTAGAAATCAAATAAGCGATCCGATGTGTCAAAGTCTTGGTCTTCCCACTACCAGCCCCCGCCAAAATCAACAGCGGTCCACTATCATACAAAACCGCCGTTCGCTGCGGCTCGTTCAACCCCTCCAAAATTTTTTCTGAATCCATTAAACTATAATACCATACTAATTTTCCACAATCCGCCAGAATTACCGAAAAATCCTGACTGACGGAATTTGACATAATTCCGTCAGTGTGATAGACTGTTTTTGAAAGGATTTAGTATGATAGGTAGAATAGTCAACTTAGAAAAATTTGTTAAAAACGGCAAAACTTTAGTGCTTTACGGTGCTAGGCGCACCGGTAAGACTACTTTGTTAGATAAATATGTCTTAGAAAACGGCGACCAGAAAAAAGTCGTCAAATACAATGGCGACAATTTAAGTGTCCAAAATAATTTTTCTGTTAACGATATCACTAAACTGGGTAAGTTGGTGGACGGTTTTGATGTTCTGGCGATTGACGAAGCACAAAATATCGACAATATTGGCATGAGTCTGAAAATTCTCAACGACGAGCGCAAGGATTTATCGGTAATTGTTTCTGGGTCGTCATCGTTCGTTCTTAAAGGTCAAGTCGGCGAACCGCTAGTAGGGCGCAAGACAACTGTTTTTCTCTATCCTTTGACGGTCGGCGAGATTGTTAATTATCACACCGATAAACCAGATAAGATTGTCTGGGAAAGCTTACGTGAACAACTGATGATTTATGGTTTTTATCCTGATAGTATTCTAGCCGACAACGACCAAGCGCGGGCGGATTTTCTCTTAGAGCTAGTTGATTCGCTGCTACTTAAAGACATTTTAGCGTTTCAAGACGTTAAAGGCTCGGATATCTTACTGAAATTGTTACGTTTACTGGCGTTTCAGATTGGCGGCGAGGTGTCAATGGAAGAATTGGGCAACACACTTGGTGTCAGCAAAAACACTGCGGCGCGATACCTTGATTTACTAGAACAAGCCTTTATTGTCTTTCGCTTGGATGGTTTTAGTCGCAATTTGCGTAGCGAGATTAACAAAAAATCAAAATATTACTTTTACGATATCGGTGTACGCAATGCTATAATTAACAATTTTAATAATCTCGAAATGCGTGACGATGCAGGGCAGTTGTGGGAGAATTTAGTGATAGTGGAACGAAAGAAATATCTTGATTACAATCGACAACACAAAAACCTGTACTTTTGGCGGACTTACGAGAAAAGCGAGCTGGATTTAGTAGAAGAACAAAACGGTAAATTGACAACTTTTGAGATGAAATGGAATCCAAAGAAAACAAGCAAACTGCCCGCACAGTGGATTGAAGAATACGGCAAGACCAACTTTGCCACGATTCATCGCGATAACTTGTTAGATTTTGTCAAGTAAAGTGACGGAATTTGGCGCAATTCCGTCAGCAGTTTAACTCTAAATCACTTGGACTTGCGTACGTCGCACAGTTTTGCCGGTAAAGCGCCGAACTTTGATTTGCTTAAATCCTACTACACCGTCTTTTTCGGCGTGAATTGTGAAATTTCGACTAACATACGTACCCGGACCGGCGATTTTACTAGCGCCGACTTGTCGGACTAAAACTTGTCCGGCGCGGACTTTTTGTCCGCCGAACTTCTTAACACCCAACCGATGTCCGGCGTTATTATGATTATTTTTGGTGCTGCCGCCAGCTTTGACATGTGACATTTCTTCTCCTATAAGTAGTTAAAACTGTCCAACAAAGGCGCCTTTTTAGCTTTTCTTTGAGTCTTAAACTGTCTTAACTCGTCGCTTGCTTCTATTTTTTCATTTTCAATTCTAGCAGCATCGCCGATTTTTTTCAAGACCAAAAGTTCGCGGCCAACAATTTGGTTGTCGCGTCGATAAATCAGCGGCTTGTTAGCGATTTTTTGCAGTTCAAAACCCAACTCGCGCAATTTCTTAATCACCGGCAGCCGATAAGTTTTACCCTCCACAAACCACGCTGGCAACGCCAAACAAATCCGCATTTGACCATCAATCTGCCCAAAAAGATTATTCAAAAAACCCTCCACAATCACATTGCAATTCTTAATATTAGCCTTCAAAACCGTCATGGTCGGTTCAATCAAGAAAGGTTTGCCGAGATAAACTTCGCTAACCACAAATTTCATCACCGGCTGCCAACTAAAAACCGTGGCATCGCCGACCTCCACCTTGTCGAAAAAGTTAATCCGAAACCGCGACGACAGCCACTTTAAATTGGTAATCGAAAACTCCACCATACGCTCCTCGATATCCGTGCCATAAACATTAAAACCCATCAGCGCTGCTTCTTGCAACACCACACCAGTCCCACAAAACGGATCTAACACCACCGGCACAGTCGCTGGCTCGGCATTCTGACCATTCGGCTTAATCGTGTAGCGATTATCACTATCAGCCACCGCCAGATTTATCATAATTTGCGCCAGTTTAGGCGGCAGCATGCCGACTTTGGCATCGCGTTTCGGTCGGTCGAAATCGCGCGAAGCGTAAGAATTGATATCTTGGACAAACAACGTCCGCGCCAAAATCTTCTCGCCGTCAACTTCCGCCAAAATAAACTCAAACCGATTAGCCCGCCCAGTCAATTTATTATGAAAAACCGCTGCGCTGTTCAAATCCGGACGATTGTTCGGCACAAACCGCACATTTTTGCGCAATTTTTTAATTTCCTTAGCGATTTTAGTGATAGTCCGGACATCCAACTTGGTGTTATAAGCCGACAGTCCAATTGTAACCTTGCCATCAGTTGGCAGCAAGTGAATAATCTTATTCCAATCGTCGCTGACAATCTCCGCCAGCTTAATCGTGCCGCCCAGCCGCGCGAAACTTTTCTCATCAACCTCAAAATCCACATTAACAACAGCTAATTCGCCGTGCCAAGCCACATTTCCTTCGCCAAAAACCGCCTGCAACTCTGCGAAACTTATTTCTGGCTGTCGTCCCAATACACATAAATACATAATTCCAGTATAACCGATATCATTTTAATTGCAAATCGTGTATACTATTACCACTATGGCTAAAAAACATCGGGGAAAACTAATCTTTAACTCACTGGTAGTGGTTTTAGTAATCGCGCTGATCTATTTAGCGCGCGAAGATATTAAAAACGCTTGGTTGTTGCTTGGACAAGTCAATATATTTATATTACTACTACTAATCCCAGTTCAATTTCTATCATATTACGCTGCCGGCATGATTTTTTTCACATATCTCAAAAGTCGCGGCCAGCTCAAAAAAGCCCAAACCGCCGAAGCCGCCGCGCTGGCGCTAGAACTAAACTTTATCAACCACGTTTTTCCCAGCGGCGGGATCTCTGGCGTGACTTACATGATCTGGCGGTTGCGTAAAATCGGTGTTGGTGGCGGGCAAGCCGCTATGGCGCAAATTATCCGCGTAGTTTGTATTTTAGTAGCCTTTGTGACTGTTTTGGCTCTGTCGCTGCTGTTTGTTACCGCCGACAACAACGCCAGCAACTGGCTGGTTTCGATGACCACTGTCGCTGTTACCGGCATTGTCTTTTTGGTGCTGTTTGCAGCCTATTTAGTCGGTGGCGAAAGGCGGATTGTCAGTTTTACTAAATGGATTAGCAAGTTGAGCAACAAAATTGTTCAAAAAGCCACTTTCGGGCGCAAAAAACAAGTCTTAAGCGACGAAACCGCTGTCAAATTTGCGCTCGAACTCTACGAAGATTTTCTAGCTATCAAAGAACAAAAACGTTTGCTTATCAAACCGCTAATTTGGGCATTTGTATTCACTTTGGCGGATATAGCGCTGTTTGCAGTAACATTTTTGGCGCTGGGTGTGGCGTTTAGTCCGGCTTTGATTGTGATAGCCGTCGGCGCGGCGTCGCTGGTCGGCACGGTAATGATAACACCGGGCGGCGCTGGCGGCTACGAAGCCACTATGGTGATGGTGCTGGCGGCTGGCGGTATGTTGGCGGCGGACGCTACATCCGGTGTTGCCCTGACTAGAGTAGTGCTGATTTTGGGAACGCTGGCTTCTGGCTATATCGTTTATCACCGCGCCATGACCAAATACGGCAAACCCGACCTAAACAAGAAAATTGACTTACTGGACACTGTTGATGACTGAACAACAAATTTACTCAGTTTCGGACGCTATCGCTGTTATTAACCAAACTCTAGAATACGCTTATCCCAACATCGCTGTCGAAGGCGAAATTGCCAATTTTAAAATCAGCGGCGGCAAATGGGTGTTTTTCGATCTCAAAGACGAACAGGGCAGTCTGCGCTGTTTTATGACAGCTTGGAACCTGCGAGTGGCGCTGGCGGACGGTATGAAAGTCTTGGCTGTGGCTAAGCCGCGTCTGGGAAAATACGGCTTTTCGCTTAATATCGACCAAATCAAACCGGTCGGCGCTGGTAGTATCAAACAAGCTTTCGACCTGTTGTGTCAAAAACTCGAAACCGAAGGTCTGTTCGCGCCGGAACGCAAACGCCCTTTGCCTGCCATGCCGCTACATATCGGCGTCATCAGCTCGATCGGCGCTGCTGGCTACCAAGATTTTCTAAAAATCCTCAACCACCGTTTCGGCGGACTTGACATCACCGTCGCCAACACCGCCGTACAGGGCGACAGCGCACCTAATCAAATCATTCGAGCCTTAAATTTCTTTAACGAAAGCCCAAATCCGCCGGAAGTAATCGTCATTATTCGTGGCGGCGGCTCGCGCGACGACCTGTCGGCTTTCGACGACGAGCCGTTGGTTCGCGCCATCGCCAGCTCGCGCCTGCCGACACTAGTCGGAGTCGGGCATGAAGTCGACTTAACCCTGGCCGACCTAGCCGCCGACGTCCGCGCTTCCACCCCCAGCAATGCCGCCGAAATTCTCATTCCCGACAAACGCGAAATTGCCGCCGATTTATCCAACCAACTTCGCCACACTCTCACTAAACTCGACTACCAAATCGAGCGCACCCACGAACTTCTCTCTGTTCAAAAACGCCAAATTAAAGAATCCTTACAAAACCAACTCGACAATCTCAATCGCCGCTACCAACAGTTATCCTCAGTCCTAAGCCAAGTTAACCCGCGCGTCGTCCTCCGGCGCGGCTACGCCATAGTCCGCGCCGTCGACGGCAAAATCCTCCAAACCACCCCGCAAACCGGTCAAAAACTCCAAATCGAAACCGCCCACTCCAAAATCCTCGCCACTGTCAACAGCGCCCAAAAAACCCCTTAAAATACTCAAATCAACAAAAATATTGACATTGAAGATTATTTAAAAACTTATGGCATTGACGCTCAAAATGCTTATTTTGCGCTTAGCGGTTATTCAAGAGGAGCCGGTGTTATGGATTTGCTAGCAGCCGACTCGGAGATTAACGGTGTGAGATTAAGTAGCTCAAACTGTAACAGTGTTAATTTTGGCACCCCTAATACGATTGTAAATAAACAGGGCAACATATCCCACATATTAAACATCGTGAGCGAGAACTTTCTCGAAAATTGGGGCGGTTTGGGTTGGAGTAAGAACGGCAAAATTGTCGGCTATAATCATAATCAATCGGTGCTCGATAAGTACTATGGTAGCCATACTCTGAATAAAGATTACGATCCGGGCATCGGACATAGGGTAGAAAGTTATGTGGCAAATATTTTTACCAAAGAGCCGAACTACGAGTATGTGAAGCTAAACCTGTTGTGGTGGTGGATGAGAGTTCATTGCCCGACAGATATTCAGGTTACTCGGGATGGCGAGACCGTGGCTAGTGTGGTTGAAAATGTCGTTTCGAGCCAAGACTCGATGATTTATATTATCACTAACAAATATGGCCAGAAAGATATTATCTACCCAAAAGATAAAGGCTATCAAGTCGTGGTGGCAGCCACTGATGATGGTTCAATGGAAGTCTCGAGTACGTTACTCGGCATTGACCCGCCTCAATCTGAGGCTAGTGAGCCACAAACGGTTGATATTATCAATGGTCAGACCTACGAGATGAGCGCTATCAATGGTCAGCCGGTGTTGTTGGATGAGTCGGTCGTTAGCGATATTAGTAAGGTAGCTCCTAGCAAAAACATCATCGACCCAGCCGATACTAATAGTTCGGCAAAGATCGAATTGCCTAGTTTTGGCGATATCGCCGCGATCGCCGTTTCGGTGGTCTTTGTGATAAGTATTGTGATTATACAAATTTCAAGACACCGAAGCCGGCGCAGATGAAACCTCCAATTTTAGCGATCTGTTTATAAACAATCGCGCAGCGACCCAGCATAAAAACTGGGTCGCTTTTCTTTTCGTTTATGCTACAATAGGGATATGAAGAACACTGAAGTTCATATTTCAACACGGACAATCATCCGGTTTTGGGCGGTTGTGATTGGTTTGGCGGTTTTGGCGTTGGCGATTTATACGGCCCGTTGGGCGATTGTATTGATTTTGACAGCGATTTTTTTGGCGTTGGTTTTGAATCGACCGGTGGAGTTTTTTGCTCGTAAATTGCCCAATAATAGTCGTAGTTTGGGTGCAGCTGTAACTTTCGTGATAACTTTAGCGGTGGTCGGTGGGGCAGTAACGCTGATTCTGCCAATTTTGATTGAACAGACCATAAACTTCGCTAAATCGTTGCCAGACACAATTACTTCACTACAAAACTCATCGAAGTTCATTAGCGATTTTGTGGCAGAAGCTGGTCTGCAAGACGCTTACGAAGCGGCGCTACAAAAGGCTACGGAAAAAACCAGTGAGCTGGTTTCGGAGTTGGGCTCGATTTCGGTGGCAATCGCTGGCAATTTGATAAACGGTATTGGCAACGCCGTAGTGGTGCTGGTTTTGACATTTTTCATGTTGGTGGAAGGTCCATATTGGGTTGAAAAATTTTACGAAATTGCTTTTAAAAACCCCAAAAAACGCACCAAATACCAATCTATCGGCGACAAAATGTACGGTGTTATTACCGGCTACGTTTCCAGCCAGCTGATCGCCGCCGCCATTACCGGCACATTGGCTGGTGCTGGAGTGTTTATTTTATCGCTGTTTTTTGCCGTGCCGACTAGCCTGATTTTGCCGATTTCAGCGATTGTTTTCGTGTCAGCCTTTATCCCGTTTTTCGGCGGATTTATCGGTGCCGCTACGGGGGCTTTGTTAGTACTGTTGTTCAATCCGTTGGCGGCCTCGATCTTTGTGCTTTATA
The DNA here is from genome assembly GCA_031287975.1 of Candidatus Nomurabacteria bacterium. Taxonomy (GTDB): domain Bacteria; phylum Patescibacteriota; class Saccharimonadia; order Saccharimonadales; family Saccharimonadaceae; genus JAISDN01. The sequence goes on along the minus strand of JAITSF010000027.1, from coordinate 1,464 downwards.
TGACAATTATAATGACAATTTTCTACAACGTTTTTTCGCCCAAGATCGCCGGCAAGTTCATGCGTGTCTCGGCGTTGATTGTGCTGGTTTCGCTGATTATCGGTATGCAAATTAGCGGACTTTTCGGAGCGCTGGTGGCTATTCCGGTAGCGGGATGTTTAGTAGTAATGTTCCGCGAACATCTGAAATTTCGCGATGTGAAATAAAACCCCGTCGCTTTTTTCATAATTATTGCCGCGCCCATAGTACACCGCTCGGTAGGTCTTTGATGAGAATTCCGTTAGATAGTAGTGAATCACGAACTTCGTCGGACTTGGCGTAGTCGCCGTTGGCGCGGTGGACTTGGCGGACGGCGATGAGGTCTTTCAGTTCCTGAGTGATATCAGGGGTAGACTTGGCAATATTCAAACCCAACACTGTGTCGATAAAGTCAATTAGCATATTTAGCGCCTGGCGGCTGATATTTGGGGTGTTTTTGGCGAGCTGGTCAACTGCCACATCTATATACTTGAGGGCTTCTGGGGTGTTTAGATTGTCAAATAGAGCGTTTTTGGATTTTTCAACCAGGTTAATGACGATTTGCTGTTGGGCGCTGTCGCCGCTGTCCGGCAGCTGCCAGCGTAGCTCGGCTAGGTTTCGCCAAGCCTGCAGGCGGTTATGGGCGGCTTCGAGATTTTGCCAGGTGAAATTCGAGGTACTCTGAAAATGACTCTGTAAAATCAACATCCGAAAATCCAGCGGGCTGTGGCCATGTTCGGCGATATCGCTGAGAGTGTAGAAATTATTTTTGCTTTTGCTCATTTTAACGCCGTCAACCATTAGGTGGTTGTTATGGACAAAATAACGCGCCAGCCGACCCTCGCACTGGGCGATTTCGTTTTCGTGATGCGGAAAAATCAGGTCAATCCCGCCGGTGTGGATATCGAACGGCTGACCGAGATTGCTGGTCGACATAACGGAGCATTCGATATGCCAGCCCGGACGACCAGTGATATCGTCAAAATCCCACGCCGGCTCGCCGGCTTTCTGGCGTTTCCAGAGCGCGAAATCGCGGGCTGATTCTTTGTCGTATTCGTCGTTGTCGATGCGGGCTTTAGACTGGCTGGGGCTGTCGATATGGCTGAGCTGACCGTAAGTGTGGTCCTTGCTATAACGAGCAATATCGAAATAAATGCCGTCGTCGGCTTTATAAGCGTAACCGTCCGCCAGCAGCTGCTCAATGTGCCGCTTGATAGCCTCGATATTATCAGTGGCGCGCGTAAAATTGACCGCCTCGATATCGTTGCCAACCGCCCGCATATCCTCGAAGAAGGCGTCCGTAAAGTTCTGTGCCAGCTGCTGCAAAGCCGCCATTGGCTCTAAACTTGGATCAGTTTCAGCAGCAGCTTTAATCATCTTATCGTCAACATCAGTGATATTCATAACATGCTTGGTTTTATAACCCGCCAAATTCCGCACCCGCCG
>JAITSF010000076.1 GCA_031287975.1 Candidatus Nomurabacteria bacterium | reverse complement strand
TTATCTCATCTTTTTAAGATACATCTCAAAAAATATATTTGTTGTGTTTTTTACATCGATATTGATATTTCCGATGTATTTTTTATTAAAAACTTTACTCTTTACGTTCGATGTGCTATAATCTCACTGTCCTGTGGGGCTGATAAAAGCTTTCGACAGATGGAATTTAACAAATCAATCGGCGAGCTGTTGGTCACATATAAACCATTCTAGATGTAAAATCTAAACTTCAAGCGATTGCTGACAGTGTAAAACTTGCTTTTGCACCGAAAGCTTACGCGCTAGCTGCTTAATTTTTGGTAGCCATGTCTTTGTCTGACGCAATATAAGATAAAGACGTGTCATATTCATATTGCTCTGACACTGCGGAAGCTCCGCATTTCGTGATGTCAAGATCTTTTGCGGACGATTTATTACTTTTTTGTTAATTTCAAATGTTGTAAATCGTATTTCGAAATTAACTAGGCTTCGTAGATGATTGGTGTGTTACCATTTGGACGCGGGGGCAGTGCCCGCCAGCTCCACCAAGCAAAATAGCGGCTTAACTTAGTCGTTTTTTGATACCAAAAAACGGCCGCCTGCGAGATAACGGCCGTTTAGCACGACTCTTTTAGTCGTGCGGCGTGTTATTTTCCGATGTTTGTGTTTATTTTGGCTTTTGAATTGATTTATTCTTTCGAACAAATTTATTATTCAAAAGCCTACAGAGAGTATATTGCAAAAAAGTGCTTATGTCAATGACTTTTTTCAATTTATTTAATTGTGGAAAAACCAAATTAAAACTTGTGTTCCTCGCTGCCACGCCTCACCTTGTTTGTGATATAATTTTTAGTATGATTTCAAAAATTTATTCTGCCGTAAATATTGGCTATGACGGAAATTTAGTGGAGGTTGAATGTGATTCAAATAAGGGTTTGCCCCGCTTCAACATTGTTGGCTTGGCCGATAAGGCCGTAAATGAGTCTAAAGAGCGCGTTCGTGGCGCTATGGCAAATTCACATTTTGACTTCCCTAATGGCCACATTACCGTTAACCTTGCCCCTGCTAACCTACCAAAAGACGGCACTCACTTTGATCTACCAATGGCAATTGGTTTGTTGGTTATTAGCGGCCAGCTACTCCAAAAAAATGTTGACGGTGTGCTTTTCGCGGGCGAATTGTCTCTGGATGGCAAGCTGCGACCAATCCGTGGGGCGCTTTCAATTGCCGAAACCGCCCGAAAAAACGGCCTCAAAACCGTCATAGTTCCAGAGGAAAACGCCGAGCAGTCAGCCCTGATAAAGGAAACAACCGTCGTCGGCGCAAAAAACTTAATTGATGTGGTTTTGCATCTCATCGGTGAGAAAATAATTGAACCAACAGCAGCACCAAAACTTGGAAAAGTTTCCGTAGGAGATACCTCGGTCTCGATCAGCGACATCCGCGGCCAGGAGTCCGCTAAGCGAGCTCTGACCATTGCTGCAGCTGGACACCACAATATTCTTTTCACCGGCCCGCCAGGTGCTGGTAAGACCATGTTGGCTAAAGCTTTAACTAATCTGTTGCCCGCCCCAACCTACGACGAACTGTTCGAAATCACTAAAATTCACAGTATTTACGGCGAAACCAACGAAATTATATACAAGCGCCCTTTTCGCAGTCCTCACCACACCGCTAGTTTTGTGGCCATCATTGGCGGTGGCGCTAAAGCTACGCCCGGAGAGGTCTCGTTGTCACATCATGGCGTGCTTTTTATGGACGAAATACCTGAATATCCGCGCCAGTCACTTGAGGCCCTGCGCCAACCATTAGAAGACCATAAGATTCATATCAGTCGCGCCGCTGGTCGAGTAACTTATCCCGCGAATTTTATGCTGGTAGCCACCAAAAACCCTTGTCCTTGCGGCTATTTGGGCGACGAGAGCCACGAATGTGAATGCACTCAACAACAGATATTAAACTACCAAAAACGCATCTCTGGGCCGTTGATGGACAGAATTGATATGGTGGTTGAGGTGTCACGCGTGCCGCAGAAAGAACTGCTGCGGCCAGAGAGAGACGACGCTGGCGAAGATGATAGTTTGCGCCAACAAGTACAAAAAGCTCGCAAAACCCAAGCAATACGAAATCGTGGCAAAACTAATTCTGCCCTGTCCAATAAAACTATTGTCGCCAAGGCAAGGCTCAGCCCAAAAGCCGAGAATCTGCTAACGACTGCCGCCGAGAGGCTAAAACTTTCTGCCAGGGGTTATTTCAAGGTTATTAAGGTCGCCCGCACCATCGCCGATCTAAACGATAGCGACGAAATAACCGAGAAAGAAATCAGCGAAGCCCTGCAGTATCGACAACAATAAAGTTGTAAAAATTACTTACTACGTCGGGTATATTTACTTGTGTCGACACCAACGCGACTAGCGACTTCAGACGACAACAAGTCAGCCAGGCTATCTAATGGGCTGTCTTCATTTATTAGCTGCCTGGTCTTTAGTAACTCGCCAGGATGATCCATAAGATACTTATACCGCTCGGTGTATTGACCCGTTTTGGGGTCAATACGAACAAGCCCATTTTCGCTTATTAGATTGACTCGCCTTAGAAATTCGACCAATCCAATTTCGCCGGTTTGTTGATATAATCTAACAAACACCTGGTCTTCATAAGCGCGGTTCGTTTGACTCTCCGGATTATTAGTCGCCAGCATTACATCGCCGTCACGCAGATCCTGCTCCACACCAAGTAATCCTTCATATTGCTCCCTAGATAACTTGCCCTCAAAATATCTCTTTTCAATAAAAATCTTCTCGATAGATTTCGCCAACGCTTCACCCCAATCTTCGGTTAGGCCATGATAATTCTTGAGTTCTGCTGATGTAAACAATCTTTTGCTGTCCCCAAGTAATTCTCGATTATCAACTCCTTTAATAATGGCAGGCGTGTTTGGGTTTTTCGTAATAGCCGACGCCTCTTGCAAAAACTGATACGAAACATTGTTTTCCGTCAAAAAACTATCACAATACTTGTGCGTCATTTCGTGTATTAGGATGATACTATCAACAATCTCACGCTCAAAGACGGTGTTGCTCAAATGATCGTTTTTGAGCGTCTCGCGAAAAGTGGCCGGCTGGTGCGCAATATCGCTATCGCCACCAGATGCGATTGGCGCTTCATATTTTATATCTGGACCGACTTTGTCAGCTGATATTCTCACCCTGTCTGAGCCATGAAACTTAACTTCTATCTCCAAATTCTTGTCGAATATAGTGGGCAACGCTTCGGCAAAGAACGGTTTTAGCTCCGTCTCAATAAGATTATTAAGGTATTCGCTAACCCTAGA
>JAITSF010000021.1 GCA_031287975.1 Candidatus Nomurabacteria bacterium | reverse complement strand
CATGGGCATGGCAGTTTGAATTATGTGCATCGCAATGGGCGGACTGAACGGTCGGCACATATGATGGTTAAGTGGACACCTAATGCGCGGCGCGCGGAGTCGCGGTTTGCGGTGGTGGTGAGTAAGAAAGTTTATAAATCAGCAGTGAAGCGCAATCGGATTCGGCGGCGGATTTTTGAGGTTATTCGTTTGAATTTGAAGTCGGATGCGCCAGTTTTTGACGTGGTAATTAGCGTTTATTCGCCAGAGACTTTGGACTTGCCGGCTGCGAAATTGAGCGGGGAAGTTCTAGGGCTACTCAAAATCGTCGGACTTTGATAGAATGATAAAATGAATATTTTTGATTTGTTAATTGTTCAGCCAATTTTTAACTTGTTGCTGTTCATTTATAATTTTGTGGGCGACTTTGGCGTGGCGATTATAATTTTGACGATTATCATTCGGTTTTTGTTGTTGCCGATGGTGCGCAAGCAGTTGCGCCAGACTAAGTTAATGCGTCAGATTCAGCCGGAGTTAAAGCGTATTAAAAAACAGGCAAACGGGGACAGAATGCAAGAAAGCCAGCTGATGATGGCGCTGTATAAGGAAAAAGGTATTAAACCGATGAGTTCGCTGATGGTTTTAATTGTGCAGCTGCCGATTTTTATGGCGGTGTTTTGGGTAATCCGCAACTGGGACAATTATCTTGACAATTTTACTTATCCGTTTTTGCAGGGCTTTATGAATATTCCCAACATTGTTGCCGAGCATACTACGCCGCTGTTGTTTGGGGTCGTCGATTTGTCGCGGTGGCCGCTTCACGACGGGGTGATTGAGTGGGCGCTGATTGTTTTGGCGTTGTTGGCGGCGGGTTTACAATTTTTCCAAACTCGCCAAATCACGCCGACTGGCGAGAAATCGAAACGCAAAAAACTCAAGGAATACTTTGCCGAGGCGGCGGCTGGCAAGGAAGTTGATCAGAGCGAGATGACGGCTAATATGACGAAAAATATGATGTATTTTTTCCCGATTATGACGTTTTTTATTGCTATCAATTTGCCGGGCGCGGTGGTGTTGTATTATGCGGTGCAGGCCGGTGTGGCGGTTGTCCAGCAGCACTTTATTTTGAATCGCGACCGTGAGGAATTGGAAAAAATCGCCGACCAGCCGAGCCAAAAACGCCTGAAAAACGCTACCGAGGCGGAGATTATCACTCGGCCGGCGCGCGAAGTTGTCAATAAAAATAAAGCGAAATCTGGCGGTGCTACTGTGGTGCGGCGGATTAAGGCGAAATAGGAGGATTTATGGATAGAGAAGAGTCAATTGTTTTTGCTAAAAAATATCTCGAGGATGTTTTGTCGTTTTTTGGGTTGAATACTGACGTAGTGGCTAGTGCGGACGAAGATGTGATTGAGTTGAAAGTGCCGTCGACTTATTTGAATGGATTTTTGATTGGCCAGCGCGGCGATACTTTGCGGAGTTTGCAGTTTTTGTTGGCGACGACTTTGCACCAAAAGAACGCCGAACTGCAGCGGGTTAATGTTGATGTGGCGGATTATAAACGCCAGCATAATGAGCGGATTGCGGCGCAGGCCGAGCAGTGGGCGAAACAGGTTCTGGACAGCGGGCAGCCGATGACGCTTAAGCCGATGAACGCCGCCGAGCGGCGGGTGGTGCATCGAGTCATCGGCGAATATGGGCAGTTGGTTACGCAGTCGGAGGGCGAGGGTCGCGAGCGGCATGTGGTTTTGAGTAAGGTCGCGGAGTAGTTCATTCCACAGTTACCGATTTAGCGAGGTTGCGTGGTTGATCGACATCGTAGCCGCGCGTTACGGTGATGTAATAGGCTAAGAGTTGTTGGACAACGTTAAACAGAATCGGCGATAGCAGTTCGAGTTTGGTGTTGATTTTGATGACGGTTTCGGCGGAGAGTTTTTTGGGCGAGTTGGTGATGGCGATGACGTGGCCGCCACGGGTTAGGACTTCGGCGAGGTTGCTGAGGGATTTTTCGAATAAGTTGCCTTTTGGCAGGCAGAAAACTTCGAAAAAGTCGTCGGATACCAGCGAGATGGCGCCGTGTTTGAGTTCGCCGGCTGGGTAGCCGTTGGCGTCGATATAGGAAATTTCTTTGAGTTTGAGAGCGCCCTCTAGCGCGGTCGGGTAGGCGGTGTCGCGTCCGAGATAGATGGCGTGTTCGTAGCGAGCGTATTTTTTGGCGATTTGTTCGATTTCGGCGCGTTTGGTTTTAAGCAGCTTGGCGATTTCGCTGGGCAGCAGCGCTAGCTCTTCAGAGAATTTTTGAGCGACGGCGGGGTTGAGGCTTTTGCTGTTGGCGAGCATAATACCGAACATTAACATAGCGGCGGTTTGGGAAGTGAAAGCTTTGGTGCTGGCGACGGAAATTTCTGGGCCGGCGTGGACATAAGTGCCGCCGTCGGCTTCGCGGGCGATGGTCGAGCCGATGGCGTTGATAATGCCCAGGCACTTGACGCCGCGCGCTTGAATAGCGCGCATACAGGCTAGAGTGTCGGCGGTTTCGCCGGATTGAGAAACGATTAAAGCTAGGGATTTTGGCGGCAAGAACGACGATTTGTAGCGGAATTCGCTGGCGATGACGACGTCGATTGTGATGTCGTCGACAATTTGCGAGATGTAATAACTAGCCAACAGCCCGGCGTAATAAGCTGTGCCGCAACCGACGATGACGAGGTGCTGGATGTCGCTGAGCTCCTTGGCAGTGAGGTTAAGCCCGCCCAGTTTGGCGGTTTTGTGGGCAGAGTCGATACGACCGCGCAAGGTTTCAGTCAGCGATTGTGGTTGTTCCATGATTTCTTTGAGTAGGAAATGGTCGTAGCCGCCCTTTTGGATAGCTGTGAGATCGGCTTCGATTTGTTCGATTTCGCGGGCTAGCGGTTGGGATTGGAGATTGAAAATCGCGATGTTGTCCGGAGTGATTTCGGCGATTTCGCCGTCGTTTAGATAGATGGCGTTTTTGGTGTGGCCCAAGATCGCCGAAGCGTCGGAAGCCACAATGGTTTCGTCTTGACCGACGCCGATAATCAGCGGACTGCCGCAGCGCGCCGCGATGATTTTGTTCGGTTCTTGGCTGGAAATCACAGCGATTCCGTAGGTGCCTTGGACTAGTTGAACAGCTTTGACGACGGCTTCTTTTAAGTTGTTTTTATAAAAAGATTTTATCAGCGCCGCCAGAACTTCGGAGTCAGTGTCGCTTTTGAAAATGTGGTTTTTGAGATGGTTTTTGAGTTCTTTGTAGTTTTCGATAATGCCGTTGTGGACCAGGAAGATTTCGCCGGCTTGGTGTGGGTGGGCGTTGCGGATGCTCGGTTCACCGTGAGTGGCCCAGCGAGTGTGGCCGATACCGATGTGGT
>JAITSF010000073.1 GCA_031287975.1 Candidatus Nomurabacteria bacterium | reverse complement strand
TGATGACACCTTTGCCCTTGTAGAGCCGCACAGTGGCGGTGGCGTCTTTGCGTCGTCCGAGGCCGTAGAAGTAGGTTTTGTCTGACATTATTTATCTCCTTGTTGGCTAGATTGCTTTTTAGCGATAGCAAGCGGGGTCGGCGATTGAGCAGCGTGGCTGTGATTTTCGTCCTTGAAAACTCTCAGGCGCAAAAACCGGGCAGTTTGGAGTTTGTTTTTGGGCAGCATTCCTTTGACAGCCGACTCGATAGCCGCCGACTTGCCGATTTCCTTAGCAGTTTTCGACTTGATACCACTAGGATAGCCTGAATAACTGTAATACTGCTTGGTTTTATATTTATCGCCAGTCAACCAAGCCTTGTCGGCGTTGATAACAACCACGTTGTCGCCGCTGTCGATGTGCGGCGTGTAAGTCGGCTGGTATTTACCGATCAAGCGCGTTGCCGCAAAGGTCGCCAAGCGCCCGACCGGCACGCCAGCAGCGTCTATCAACACCCATTTGTGCTGAACTTCGCTGGCTTTTTTGGAATAGGTTTTGAACATTATTTCTTCTCCTCTTTGTCAGTTGTTTCCGTTTTGGAGACAGGTTTTTCTCCTGTTGTTGAATTTTTAACGGCTTCAGTTGTTTCTGCTTTGGTAACTGGCTGGTCTGCCAAAACAATATCATCAACAAACTCAATCCGCGCCATTGGCGCGTTATCGCCAACTCGCGCTTGTTCAAGTTTAATAACCCGCAAATACCCGCTGCCGCGCTTAATCTGCGGCGCGATTTTATCAACCAAAAACTGCCCCAACACTACATTGTCCAGCGCCGCGATAACCCGCCGGCGGTTGGCCAAATCGCCCTTGCGAGCTTTAGAAATAATTTTCTCCATTTTAGGGCGAAGCTCCTTAGCTTTCGGCAGGGTTGTTACAATCGACTGATGTTCCACTAATGACCGCATCAAACCGCGTAGCAACGCTCGGCGCTGATCGCGCTCCCGCCCAAATTTTCGACCTTTATATCCGTGTCTATGCATTATTAAAACTCCAACTCGGCGATACGCTGGCTGACTTCCTCAAAAGCCGTCCGGCCGAAACCTTTCAAATTCTCCAGTTCGCCGCTGTTATAAATTGTTACTAAATCGCCAATCGTGGAAACGCCGCCGTTAGTCAAAGCATTGACCGTCCGCGCCGAAAATTCCAGCTCCTCGATCGGCAGATCAACCACCGATTTATTGGCGCCGACCGCGCCGATTTCCTCGATCTCCGAAGCCTTAACAGTCGTCGAACCAGCCAAAGCTTGGTATTGGTTAACCAAAATCGCCGCCGCTTCCTCGAAGGCCTCTTGCGGCGTAATCGAACCGTCAGTGTCGATTGTCAAAATCAGCTTGTCGAGGTCGGTTTTCTGACCAACTCGCGTGCTTTCGACATTGTAACGCACCCGCCGCACCGGACTAAACATCGCGTCTAGCGCAATCATATCACTATGTTTGCGGCTGAGCGAAGCTTCCTCGATTGTCAGATAGCCGCGCCCGTTGTCCACCACCAAATCGAGGTCGATTTTGGCTTTGGGGTCGTCGATTGTGCAAATTACCGCCTCAGGGTTGATAATCTCCACATCCGCCGTAGTCTTGATATCGCCAGCCGTAACCACACCCGCGCCTTTTTTGCTCAGCGTCAGCTCGACCGCGTTCTCGCTGTGCGACTTTATAGAAACATTTTTCAGATTTATCATCATTTCCACAACATCTTCTTTAATTCCGGCCAGAGTCGTAAACTCGTGCGCCGCGCCGGCCACCTTAAAGGCCGTAATGGCTGAACCTTCTATCGAACCGAGCAAGACACGGCGCAGCGAATTCCCCAGAGTGTTGCCATACCCCGGATGGAGCGGCTCAATCGTGAAGACCGCGCTATTCTTGCCATTTGATTTGACATCTGCTAGCTTTGGATTGTTGATTGCTTTTGACATTATTTGCCCTTTCTTATCGAGAATAATACTCGACGATTAGTTGTTCGTTAATATCAGGCTCCGCCTCTTCGCGAGTTGGGTTACCGGTAATTGTAATCAAAAATTTCTTGGCGTCGGCTTTCAGCCAACCAATCGGCTGAGCAGCGGAGTCGCTGACGATTTCGTTCAGCGCGCTGAAATAGCCATTTTTACGGCTTTTCGGACGGACCTCGATCACGTCGCCAGCCTTAACACGAATTGACGGAATGTCAACTCGCCGAGAGTTCAGTGTGAAGTTGCCATGACTAACCAGCTGCCGCGCGGCGCGGCGCGAATGCGCAAACCCAGCCCGATAAACCACGTTATCCAACCGCCGCTCCAACAGCGTAATCAAATTCTCGCCCGCCAAACCCGAGCGGTTCGAAGCTTCTTTCATCAAGCGCGCAAATTGCTTCTCCAGCAGTCCATACATCCGCCGAACTTTTTGCTTCTCGCGCAGCTGCGTCAAATACAAACTAGTCCTACCAGCCCGACCATTAGCGTGCTGACCCGGAATACCAGTCTTGCGCGCCATAATTTTATAAGCTTTGGGATGCAGCGCCACGCCCTCGCGGCGACTTTGTTTAACTATCGGACTTCTATCTCTTGCCATTATGCTCTCCTTGCTCCTTTAGGCCGAACGCCGCCATGCGGGATGCCGGTAACGTCGGTGATACTATCGATTATCATGCCATGATTCAGAGTGGCGCGAATTGCCGCGTCGCGACCTAAGCCGACACCTCTGACAAAAATCGCGATTTTCTGCAAACCATAAGTATTTCGAGCTGTTTCTGCCGCCTTGTCAACCGCAATCTGTGCCGCATAAGCCGTACCTTTTTTGCTGCCCCGAAAACCGCAAGCGCCAGCGCTGCAGGCCGCCAAGACACCACCTTTCGGATCGGTAAAACTAATAATTGTATTGTTAAAAGTTGCTTGAATATGCATTTGTCCAGCCGGCACGTGGCGCTTGACTTTCTTGCGCCGTTTCGAAGTTTCCGTTGAGCTGCCAGACGCTGCTGTAGCCGCTTGCTCGCCATTGTCCGCCGCCGATTTGTCGGTTGTCGCCGGCGCTTGATCGGCTTTGTCAGTCGCTGGATTGCTTGGCGCTTGAATGGCTTCGTCCGTTGTATTTTTTACAACGTTTTCGCTGGGTTGTGAAGTAGTATTATCTTTTGTCATAATTATCCTTTAAGTCTTGCTGGCCGCCTTTGGTTGTGCGCCGCCGATAGCGATACGTTTGCCGCGTTTAGTACGGGCGTTGGTCCGGGTGCGCTGACCGCGCGCCGGCAGGTTCTTTGCGTGACGCTCGCCGCGATAGCTTTTAATGTCGCGTAGGCGTTTGATATTACCGGTGGTAATGCGTTTTAAATCGCCCTCAACTGTGTAGTTGGTGTCGATTTGGTCGCGGATTTGGCGCTCTTCGGCCTCGCTGAGATCTTTGGTGCGCTTGGTCGGATCGACTTTCGCCGCCGCCAAAATATCGCTGGCGTATTTCGGACCAATACCATAAATATAAGTTAGCGCAATTTGGATTTGCTTGCCGGCTGGGATTTCAATGTTTGCGAATCTTGCCATAATTAGCCCTGCCTCTGCTTGTTGCGCGGTTTTTTCTTGTTGATAACTCGCAGCCGACCTTTGCGGCGGACGAGTTTGTCATCTGGACTGATTTTTTTAACGCTTGAGCGAACTTTCACCAGTGTTTCCTCTCACAGACACCTGACCGCGGTGTCCTAAACCTTTAGTTAATATCGTGCCGACAAGACGCCAGTCCGCCACCGGCAAGCGCTGTGATCTGCAACGCTTTTATTCGCAGTCATAGGCCAAATCAACTAAAAACTGGTAGTTTGCTAGACCTACTGAATAACTACTTGAGGTCCAGTCTATCACAGCTTAAATTAAAATGCAAACATTTTTTGAATATTCGCGACCTCTGTAAACTATTGTCGATAAATAATCCGGCCTTTAGTCAAATCATACGGCGTCATTTCGACTTCAACTTTGTCGCCGGGTACTAATTTGATGTAATGCTTGCGCATTTTCCCCGACACATGAGCGATAATAGCGTGGCCGTTCTCCAACTCAACCCGAAAATGGGCAGCCGGTAACATTTCCACTACCTTTCCGATCATTTTAATAACTTCTTTTGCATTAGCCATTTTATAAAGTCAATTATACAATACTTTTTTCAAAAAACCAACATTATTTTTGGCTATTTTCGAAGTTCGGGAATTAGTCATCTTTATAATCATCATGCGTTAGGGTAAAGAAAGCCTCCGGAGGGTATTGTTCGCAGACCGCCTCAGCTCGAACCTCAGCCGGACGATTCTTGTATATCGCTCGCAAGATTTCCGGCGAGTCAATTCCCTTGAGCGTTTCCCGCCAATCGCCATCTACAGAGTACCCAAATGATTTCAGCACAGCTGTCGCAGATTCGGCGTCTTCTTGGTCTCGGGCTTTGTCCGACATAGTGAAAGACTCGACCAAGTGCTGCAGTTCGTGCGCGAAGAGGCTGTTCAGGCAATGCTGACCGTAGCTACCGCCAAAGACGCCCATGGTCAGCGTCATCTGATGAGTCTCTCTTTCGACGACTCCTCCAATATCGTCATCAATACCGTTTTCCTGGAGAGCTTCGCGGCTAATCGCGCGGGCAGCTAAGCCCCTAACTGACACCACCATTATCTGAACGCTTTCGATTTGCTCGTCGCTTAAACCAGCGCTCCGCAGATAGTCGGCTATCTTGTTGTTATCCCAGTCAAGCCGCCAACCGGCCTTGATGCATGGCAATTCGCCAATATCACAATTGGCGGTAACCTGCGGCCAAACGGACGCTTCAGATTCAGGTATTTTCATTTGAAAGAATTATCCTACAATCTGCCGCAAATGTCAATTAATTATTTAATCGTGGCGCGGACGGTAACGCGATGGGTGTAGGTTTGACGCTCTTTATCCCAGTCGCCGCCGCAGGAGATGATGTTGAGGCCTTCGATTTGTGGGTTGAAGGATTTCTGCATTTTGGACATGTCGATTTCCTCGAGTAGGACGGTTTCGACTTCGCGGACGGCGTAGCGCAGTTCAGCGGCGTCGCCGCGTTCGATGACGATTTCGTCGCCTATGGTTAGCCGATCGAGATAGAAAAAGATACCTTTTTGACTGACACCGGTGTTGTGGCCGTCATATAGTCCGGCGTATTCGGTGTCAACCGGCGCGCCCGGCAAGGCGCTGTCGCGATACCAGCCAGCGTCGTGGATGTTTTTAGGGTCTTCGAGTTGGTTGTTTTCGCCTTTGACACCGAGTTCGACAACCCGAGCTTTGTCGATACCAAGCGCTTTGATTGTCATAAAACGCGGTTTTTCCGGTGCTACAGTCCAGTCGCCGTCCGGCTCGGATTCGTCTTTGATATTTTCAGAATTTTCAGCGGTTTGGACAGTTTCAACTGGCGCGACCAGCGGCGGAATTATAAATTTCAAAACAAAAAACGAACCAACCGCCATGGTCGCAACTAACAAAATGAATAACAAAACTCGAACAATTTTGCGCGATGGTTTCTTGTTAGGTTTTTTCGCCATTAAATCCTCTAAACATTAAAATCGTCATACGTTACCATTAACGCCCGCGAGTTAATCTGGCGCAGCGACTCCAGCGCCACCGACACCACAATCAACAACCCCGTGCCGCCAATCGCTAGGTTGATGCCGGAAAAGCCCAAGAAAGCAAAGCCATATTCAAACGCAAACGGCAACACCGCAATCAAACCCAGCGCGATCGAGCCGAATAGTGTTAGCCGATTGACGGTCTTGCGCAAGTAATTTTCGGTCTGTTTGCCCGGTCGGACACCTTCGATAAACCCACCTTGTTTTTGTAGATTTTCGGCGATCTCGTTGGCGTTGAAAATAATCGAGGTATAAAAGTAAGTGAATAAGATAACCAACACAAAATAAACCAGCGGGTAGATCAGGCTTGTCCAGTCAAACATATCGTAAGCCACTATATTCGCGGCGTTGGGCGATTGAAACCACAGCACTAAATTGTCGCCTAGGCTTTTCCAATCCGGATTGCCCGATGCCACCAACAGCTGCCCGACAAAAGCCGGCAACGCCAAAAAAGCCACCGCAAAAATTACCGGAATCACACCGGCGGTAATCATCTTAATCGGCAAAATCGACTTAACGCCGGAATAAGCGGTGTTGCCACGCACCCGTTTGGCGTAGTTAATGGTAACAATCCGTTGGGCTTCGTTGATTTTGACCAAAAAATACAGCACCAACAGCGCCAAAATCCCCACCACCAGTACAATATAAGTCATTTCGGCGTTAATCGGCAACGTAAACCAGTTAAAAACATTCAGTGCCTCGCCGTCGCCAACAGTCGTCAGACCCTGAATAATACCACCGAGGGTATTCGGCAGCTGGGAAATAATACCGGCGAAAATCAGCAGACTAATACCGTTACCGATGCCTTTTTCGGTGATAATTTCGCCCAGCCACATCAACA
>JAITSF010000070.1 GCA_031287975.1 Candidatus Nomurabacteria bacterium | reverse complement strand
GTTTTGTGTTTTTGAAGCATTTATGGTTGTTTTTATTGTGCTTATTGCTTGGCGTCATGATTTATCCCCTTTATTACTCATTCATTTTAGCTTAGGCGGGATGGGAATGCAAGTGGTTTTTTTTATAAATCACTTTGCAGCAAGGACGGTCCTTGCTGCAGAGCCAATGCAGAGCCAAAATTTCCGGTTTTATGCAAGTGTCAGTTTACAAAAAAGTGGGTTTTTTGTAAAATCAGGGCGAGCGAAAAGTTAAAATTACTCGATCGTGCCGGTTTGGCGGTTCCAGAGTTTGGCGTAGATGCCGCCTTCGGCGAGGAGGTTGACTTGTGATTTAGACAACCACGACATTTTATTTGCAATTAAACAAAAAACGTAATACAATGCAAATAGTATGAGGAATGTTATTGGATTAGACATCAATAGAAGTGCTGACTTCGTTAAGAGGCATAAGAAACAGCTGTCTTGCTTCTTTGAAAGTTACTTGGGGACAATTCCAAAAAGATGCTCTACGCCGATACTAGCATATCAGATCACAAAAGATAGCTTCGACAGTACTGGGATGTTGTGGTTTGATATAAGACGCCTGTCAAAACGGAGTGTCAGTTTACTCCAAACAATAGAGGACTCCTTCAGGGAGACCTCTTTTTTTGTGGTAAGAAAGGAGAAGATAGGTTCAAGAGGATATGTTTATTACTGTTCAGCCAAACGCGATAAAGAAAAAATGGTTTCGGTATTACGATTTCTTGATTTTTTATGTCTAGGTCTAGATTTAATATTACAAAACTACGAAAAACACACGAAATCATGGGAATTTGGTATTTACGCACTACTTGATATGGTTAGGTACCACACAATAATATTATGTGAAGCCTTAAACTGGTCAAATCAGAAAATTATCGACTGTTTAGAAGAAATTATCAAAATTTTTTATGGCTATTTAGAAGGTAATATTGATGAGGCTAAACGTATTAATAAGGTATTAACTGTTTTAAAAGGTGAAGCCCAAACCTTGATTGGCACCTCATTAAAAATGGACCTTAGGAACTACAAGGAAGCGGACCACCCTTTTTACAATATCGTCTTTCGCGACACCATATCCGAAATGCTAGGAGAAAGAACTATCGATTCGATAATCGGTATTCGGTTCGGTGGAGCATCCTTGCCGTTATTACTGAAAAAACATTTTCCTTACGCAAGTATATCATTTTTCGAAGTGTCAAATTATTCAAAGAAAACAAATCCTAACGGGGTAAAGATCCCTAATATTTCGCCCAGTTCATCAGTTTTAGTCTTAGATGACAATATTCTGACAGGTAGAACGCTTGAAAAAGTTATCCGTGCACTTAAAAATCAACACGTTAAGGAAATTTATTTCGGTTGCATTTCTTGTTCTGGCATGAAACGCTACCCACAAATGATTATGAGAAATCATGGAGTTGTTAACACCGATGTCCTAATAGCATCTTGTATTATTACAGAAAGTCAATACACAAAAATTTACAGTAGCAAATCGTATAAGAACCGACATGGTGTCTTCGATATAAATAAGAATATTATCCAAAAAAGGCTCCGCGATAAAATCATGGGATACAAGCTATGAAGACCGTATATATTATTTCGGGCGTTAAAAATTTGGGTGTTGAATACCAACACCTTCAATGGTTAAGGATGTTTTTCTTGAATATTGATTATAGGCTGTCAGAAGATTGGATTCATCACTCTCTAAGTATCAAAAACAACAAGCCTAGGTTCTCCTCAGCACCAAATTTTGATTATATGAAAGCTGCTACTGACGGGATAAATGACAGTGATTTATTAGTATGTTTAATTTCAGAATCAAGCACTTTCGTTTTGACTATGTTAAGATACGCAATTCACAAAGGCAAAAAGTCGATTGTTATTTGTAAAAATCGGAGGCAATTGAAAGGTTTGGAATATGGAAATAGCTACCTGTTGGAAATCTACAATTTCGCTAATTATAAAGAAAAAATAAGGAGAAAATATGCAGAAAATCGCTGTCATCGATTTGGGTAGTCTGAAACTAAAAACAACTGTGTTTGACAAAACTAAGCACGAGAAAGTCGGTTCTATATCAATTTTGACTTTGCTCGGCAAGGAGCTTGACAACAACCATAGGATTTTGAGTTCTTCTCTAGAAATGTTAGCTGGTGCTTTAGTGGAAACAAAACAGTACCTGCAAGAAAATACTGTCGATGAGATAAAAATCATTGGTACAGAGGCTTTGCGTAAAGCGAAAAACAAATCCGCCGCCCAAAAAGCAATCGACAAGCACTTTCCAAGACACGAAATCGAAATAATCGACCAAAATCAAGAAGCCGTATTGTTCTTCACGGCTGTTAGCCACGATTTCCCCAATGAAACCATAACGGCGATGGACATCGGCGGAGGCTCAGTACAAATTATTAATGGAAAATTCAACACAGCCACCGACAAAGTTAATATTGAAAACAGTAATCATTATAAAACCGGCACATACCGGCTTCAACAACAATATTCTCCGTCTAATGAAGTGATTTCTGATAGACTAGATGAAGCAGCGGCTTTTATAAAAAAGGAATATTCGAACATTGCCCATAAGTCTTCGGTACTAGTGTTCGGTTCAACGTGTATGTTGGATTTTATTATGGCTTCGGGAATCACAGTTTTGTCCGACGCAAACAACAAAAAGTTTGTTACCAGAAAATCACTAGAAAACCTGCTAGGTGTCCTCGTAAAATTACCGCCCAACAAGCGTAATTGTTATTATCCAGAAAACGAATACTTCATGTACGGCGCAGATTTCTTGCTAATGAACATAATCGCTGCATCCAAAAAAATCGGAGCGAGTCGGATTTACCCAACTAATATTAACAGCGCTTACGCCTATGCTTAAAAAACTAAAAATCTGCAAAGTCGATTCCTTTTCGATGGCTAAATATTGCGTTCTGCGAGGCGTAGATTATCTCGGTGTGCATGTGATCAATTTTTGTATTGATGAGCAAAAGAAAAAACTCTGCCGATACATCTCGTCTTTAGATGGTAAATCTGTCATTGTTACAAAAGAGACTAGGGTTGATAGACTAAAGAAAATCGTCAACTACTATCAACCCTACGCCATCCAACTACACTCGAGGCTATCTTCCGAAGAAATCCGTAAGATATGTAGGGCGACCAACTGTAAGGTGGTACCAGTGGTAACCGATTCTATCCTTAAACCAGAGGTGCAAGAAATTCTAAGGATATCAGATTATTGCATTTATGACACATCATATATCGGTGGGACCGCGAAAAAAATCCTCTCAAATTAGCCGACTGCCTAAATAAACAATTCCAGAATAAAATGATCCTGAGTGGCGGCATCACTCCACTGCAAATCCCAAGCTACGAGAAGAAATATAATTTTTTGGGTTATGATGTGCAATCATATTGTCGCGAAAATGGCAATTACCATTTTGGAAAAATTGAAAGGCTTGTCCGAACAGTAAAAGGTCAAATTTCTGCAAAATTTTCAATAAGCTTGACAGACAATAATACTCAAATACCAGATTACTCCAGTACAGCGAACTTAGAGTATCAACTAGACTATTCCGATGGCAGTCTATACTGTGATTTCGTGACCAATAAACCAAAAAACGACCGTTGCCTACAAAAAATCGATGCTCCTTTCACTTTACATGTTTTTACAAATACCAACATCCAATACCAGCGCGTAATCGATGATTACATGGAGAAATTTTCAAATAAAATCGTTCGTGTTAATATACAATACTCCGATAATATCAATATTGAAGAAATCAAAACTTATAATGCGCTAAAATGTATTTCAGTCTATCATAAAGATTTTAAATTATTTTTAAGAAAAAACAATACACCAAAATTTGATTGTGTCTCTATAATACTACCTCATGGTTCTCATAGAAAGAAAGCCTTCTTGGATTATCTTCTGACCAGCAATGTCACAGCATACGAACTTTGGGTAGATCGAAATCTTCAAATCAATGATGTCAATAAAATATCAAACCTTTACCCAAAATGTAATTACATCATCGGAAAATATATTACGAAAGATTGGCCAAAAGAAAAAACCATTGGAGATCTACTAAATGAGAGATTATAAATTCGTTTTTTGGGATTGGTATGGAGTGATTTGCCATACGGGTATGTGGAGTTGCAATAATGAAGATATTAACAACTATAAAACCTATATCAAGGAATTGTTTCAAAATCGCACCTTATTATTGCGATGGATGAGAGGCACAGAATCGACACATGCGCTGTTATCGAATAAATACGGGAAAATGACAGCCTCAAAACTGCTTGAATTAGCCTTTGAGGGCTGGGATGAAATTTTAGATTTTGCCCTTGTCGATAAGATTCAAAAAAGATCCAAACACGTTAAGCATGTCATTATTACAGATAATTTTGATATTTTCGATGATTTTATTACGTCATGCAAGATAAAAAACCGGTTTTATTCAGTATTTAATTCCGCAACTTATGGAAAACTAAAGTTAGATAAACCTAGTTTATTTGAAATCGCTATGCAATCATTAGGTCTGAAAAGTTTTAGCAATTGTTTATTGTTGGATGATTCTCTAGAAAATTGCTCAAAATTTGAAGAACTAGGAGGCTGTTCGAAAACCATTGGCAAGGTTCAATTCTAGCTAGTCGGCTGGAAATTTGTCGACTTACTCGATCGTGCCGGTTTGGCGGTTCCAGAGTTTGGCGTAGATGCCGCCTTCGGCGAGGAGGTTGGCGTGGCTGTCGTCTTCGATGATATCGCCTTCGTCGAGCAGGATAATGCGGTCGAGCTCCGCCACTGTTGACAGGCGGTGGGCGATGATGATGGCAGTGCGGCCTTTCATTAGCCGGCTGAGAGCTTCTTGGATTAATTTTTCGCTTTCGGTATCGAGGCTGGCGGTGGCTTCGTCGAGCAGTAGAATCGGCGCGTTTTTCAAAATCGCCCGCGCAATCGCCACCCGCTGACGTTGACCGCCGGACAGCTTAACTCCACGCTCGCCGGTTAGGGTGTCTAGGCCTTTCGGCAGGTCTTTGATAAACTCCCACGCATTGGCTTGTTTGGCGGCCTCGATAATTTCGTCGCGGCTGGCATTCGGTCGGCCGTAAGCAATATTTTCGGCGATGGTGCGGTGGAACAGCGAAGTTTCCTGCGGCACATAAGCGATGTTGCGGCGCAAACTAGCCTGAGTGACATCTTTAATATTTTGACCATCGATAGTGATAGCGCCGGATTCAACATCAGAAAACCTCAGCAACAGCTTGGTGATAGTGGTCTTGCCCGAACCCGAACGCCCCACCAGCCCGACCCGCTGACCGGCCGGAATTTCCAAACTTAAATCCTTAAAGATACTCTCCTTAACATCGGCGTGAGTAAAAGTAATGTTGTCGAACACCACTTCGCCGCTGGCGACTTGCAGCTGCTTGGCGTCCGGAGCGTCAACCACAGCATTAGTTTCGTCGAGGATTTTTGTCATATCGTAAGCATCACCGAAAACTCGATTGACATCGCGCATGACGTGAGTAAAACGCCACAGGTTGTCGAGGTAAAAACCAGTAAAGCTAATCGCCATAATCATCACGCCGATAGTAATTTCGCTGCTGCCATACATCACAACCAAGTAAATTATCAGCGCCAGATGCATAATGCTCTGGATAAAGCTAAACACCACACCGCGCAGAGTAACGCCGCGCGCCACTGTTAAATCCTTATCCACGAAACGATTCAGCGCTTTGTCAATTTTGGATCTTTCGACCTTCTCGGTGGCATAGCTTTTGATCGTCATGATATTGGTAACGTTGTCAGCCAGCGTGCCGGAAAATTTGTTCCACGCCGCCGCTGACTCTTCGTTGGCTTGGCGCATCCGACGGTAGCTAAACGTCGCGAAAGCGATAAACACCACCGACAGAACCAATAGCGTCGCGATATACTGCCCCATCAACGGCGCCAAAAAAGCAAACGTCAACAACGCTGTCAACACCATCTGCAACACGTCCCAGAAAAACACCGACAACAGCCGATCGTAAGCGTTGACAAATTTTGAAGTTTGGCTGACCAACGAACCGCCAAATTTATTGCTGTGGAAATTCATAGTTTGGTTGACTAAATGCGAAAAGCATTTATTGCCCAGATTATGCATGCCGATCAGGGTTGACTTCCACGATGTCCACATCATAACTCGACGCATAATTGTGTCGCCGAAAATATTAATCGCGAAAATCCCCAGCGCCAGCGGCACAAATTGGATTAGCAGTTGGTTTAGGTTGGTGTTTTCGGTCGGGATGGTGTCGATCAGTTTCGACAAAAAATAAGTCGCGAAATAAGTCGCGAAAGTCGCCGCCACACCGGTGATAACAGCCATAATCAGCCGAACTTTTTGGTTTTTAAACTCCTGTGCGTAATAACGCAAAGTTCGGGAGGCAATTGTTTTTGGAATTTTAGATTTTTTCATATTTACATCTCCTCTTTAATTCTCGGCAGAGGAAAAACGATTCGTGAGCTTTCGGCTCTTTAAAACCAGCGGTTTTTCGTGTCTGCTAGATATTTTAACATATTCCCTGCACTTTTTTGTTGTAATTTTTACAACGTTTTAGCGGTATCTGGTTTTTCGGTGTTACCAGAGGTGTTTTTGGGTATTGTTGTATTTTTTACAACATTTGACAACAGGGCAGGTAAGTTTTGTTTGTCAAACTCTCGACCGCGTTCGCAAGTGGGGGTGGTGGGGTTGCGTAGAAGTAGTTTACTACGGCTTATTACTCTGCCTTAGCCTCGGTTTCGGCCGGTTTGTCAGCTTCGGTTTCAGCAGTGGCGGCTGGTTCTTCGGCGGCTGGAGCTTTGGCGGCCTCGGCTTCGGCGGCGGCTTTTTCGGCAGCTTCGGCTTTGGCGGCTTCGATGGCTGGGTCGATAACACTGGCGATGGTTAACTCGGTTTCGTCGCTGTCGGCTAGCGTTACGCCAGCAGGCAACTGGATATCGGCCACTGTCAGTTTGTCGCCGTGTTCTTTAGCCGCAGCGGCGCTGACTTCCAACTTCTCTGGTAGGTCGGCCGGTTTGGCCTTTATCTCGATAGCTTCAACCGACTGCATAACTTCCAGCCCAGCCTTGGCGGCTTCCGACTCGTCAAAGGCCACAATCTCAATTGGCACTTCGGTGGTAACAATTTGATCGGCGCTAACAGCTTGAAAACTGATGTGGCTGATGCGGTTTTTGACGTGGTCGATATCAATCGCTTTGATAATGGCGGCTTGTTTCTGGCCGTCAATTGTCAACTCGACCGGACTATGCGTGCCGGCAGCGCGGATAGTTCGTTGGACATCGAGATACGGCGCTTGGATACTGAGCGGCGCAAAATCTTTGCCATAAACCACCGCTGGCACAATTTCCTGACGGCGCAACTCGGCCACCGCCTTGCCGACGGCTTGGCGCTTTGTAACAACTAAACTAATCTTATCACTTGACATTTTTACTCCTAAACTTAATTTCTTGACACAATTTTAACACACATCTTGAAAAAGACAAATTTTTAGGTTTTAGAATCGTCCTTTTTGTCCAACTCATCAACTTGTTTGGCGCGTTTCATGTTATTAGCGTTCCAAGTTAGGCGGCTTTTGCGGTGGTGGCGGCGCAGTTCGGCGACTTTGAGTTGGGTGGTGTGGCGTTTGAGCAGTTTTTCGGCTTCGGTGATAGCGACTTGGTCGCTGGCTTCGGCGCGCATTTTTTGGGCGCGCTCCAGAGCGGCCTTGGCTTCCTGCTCGGCGATATCATCGCCTTCGTCAGCTTCATCGGCCAAAATCAAAACTCGGCTGCCGTCGATTTCAGCGATTCCGGTCGAAACCGCAAAATGCTCCATTGCTTCGTCTGAATCGTTTTTTTGGGCGCGCACTGACATAATGCCGACATCCAACAGCGTTACCAGCGGCTCGTGCCCAGGCAAAACGCCAATTTCGCCATCCATAGTCGGCAAAATCACTTCGTAAACTTCTTCATCGCGTTTTAGGCCGATTGGCGTAACTAACTGCAGCTTCATTATTTGTCCTTTTTGTCTTTCAGCGCGCCGGCCATATAGAACCAATCTTCTGGTTTGTTGTCGTATTTGCCAGCTAAGATATTCTCGGTGTCGTCGATGGCGTCAGACAGTTTGACATAAGTGCCGGCGATACCGGAAAAAACCTCCGCCACATGGAACGGTTGCGAGAAATATCTTTGCAGCCGGCGGGCGCGGTTGACGGTGCGGCGCTGTTCGTCGGACAGTTCTTCCATGCCGAGAATAGCGATGATGTCTTGGAGATCTTTAGATTCTTGCAGCACTCGCTGAGCTTCGCGGGCGACTTGGTAATGGCGCTCGCCGACATATTCGGCCGACAGGATTGTCGAGCTAGAAGCCAGCGGATCGACCGCCGGATAAATGCCGATTTCGGTCAGGC
>JAITSF010000048.1 GCA_031287975.1 Candidatus Nomurabacteria bacterium | reverse complement strand
TCAACGGTTTTGTCAGTGGCTTCTTTCTTAAAGGTTCTGCCGTATGTGGCATTAGCACCGATTATTGGCTTCTTGAACGAGCAAGGCTCACTAGAAATCTTTCTGATTGCTTGGGCGATACTATCTGTCGTCGCTTGGGTTTATTATTTCGCTGCGAAGAAGAAAGACAATTTGGTAAAAGTCGGGTTTGAAGACACGATCGAGCCTGCACAGACCCCATAATGACCAGTTATTTCCGTCTTTTCTTGTGTTTTTCTATGTTGTTTTTATCACTGGTGCGGGTAGGCAGAGTCGAACTGCCGTCTTGTGCTTGGGAAGCACACATACTACCGCTGTACTATACCCGCTGGAGCCACCTCCGAGATTCAAACTCGGGACCCCCGCTTTACGAAAGCGGTGCTCTAGTCAACTGAGCTAAGATGGCGTGGGGATATTATAGCACAAAATGTTTTGCAGATATCGGTGCCAAATTAAAATTTCGTCACGAGGACGAAGTTTTAATTTGGCGCGCCTGACCGGATTCGAACCGGCGATCTTCTCCGTGACAGGGAGACGGATTAAACCACTTTCCCACAGGCGCATGTGTAAGAGTTTATCACTCTTCTTCGCTAATTTCAATATATTCTTGAATTTTGTCTTGCTGGCGTAAATTGTCGAACTGCTCAGCAAACTCTGTCAGGCCGATTTTGATAACTGAATATTGAATCCCAGTATCGTTTTTGCCAACCAACTTAATAATATAATAAGCGTCCACACCGTTAATAATTCCTGACACCTGCCCGACCCCAAGCCGCTTGGCCGCGTCAATCAGCCCATTATCATCGACATTGTTGATGTTGATAACCCCGACATCGCCGCCGCTGGTTTTAGTGGTTTCATCGTCCGACTCCGCCCGCGCCACTTCGGCAAAATCCGCTCCCGAATCTAGCTGAGATTTGACATTATTTATCCTTAACTTGGCTTTGTCGTCTGTTACAAAAGCCGCTTTTCGCAGTATCAACCGCTCACGCACAATTTGCCGGTAATCGTCCAGCGACCAACCATAATACCGCCACAGTGAGTTTTCAAAAGCCCGCTCGCTTATCACACCACCATCCTGAGAATTCAGCGTAGCATTGATATTAACTTGGATTTCGTCATTGGTAACTGTCAAATTATTAGCGCGGGCAATTTTCGTCGCAAAAGCCGACTTTTCAGCTTCGTCTAAATTGACCCGCTTAATATGCGCTAGCTCACGCTTACCGTCTTCGGTCGAAAAATTGCGATTCTCTTGGTCTTCGAGGTAATGAATCGAAGCCCGAACCCGCCGCAAATAGCCGCCGTAGTTGACTGGCTCGCTGTCAACCTCTGCCACCGCCAACGGTATAATTTTCGTGGCTGTGTAGTAAAAATTACTAGTTGTCTGCGCCGTGTAAAGCTGCCACCAACTTATGATTATAAACCCGACTGTCGCCGCCACCGCCACAACCGAAGCCGTAACCAAAATAATATGCCTAGCCTGTTGCATTGGGTATTTGAACTTTTTAGCAGATTCCAGAGTTTTTTCGCGGTGGTCTTCGATATTAGCTTTAGTAATCGCACCTTTGGGCGTGTCTTTTTCGCGGTAAGCTTTTAGCTTGTCAGTAATAGCGCTGCTACTCTTCATTGTTATTTCCTTGATATTCAACTTTTCCTATTTCATCTTGTAGTTTAGCATAAACTTCGTCAGCCCGCGAGACTTTGCTAATAACCAAATCGCCGGCTTGGGTATGCAAAATCACCGTGCCAAAGCCCAACATACTGCCCGCCACACCGCTAACTTCCACAAAAGCGCTCTGGATCTTGTCAACCCCAACATCAACAACCGACCGCTTAAACAGGCCTTTTTGGACATTCTGGCGAATCCGCTGGTTGGTTAAAATATAAATCGTAAAATACCAGCCAATCCAATGATAAAAAAACACTATCAAACCCAACGCCACACCACCGACCCCCACAAAAATCAGATTACGATTTTCCGGCACAATCATTAGAGGTACAAACCCGACAATCGCAAAGAAAAACAGCCCAAAAAATCCCCGCCACATAGTAATAATATGCCTGCGAAAAACAAACCCCACTTCCTCGCTCTCGCGCTGCCCCGAAAATTGACCTTTCATATCATAATTATACCACAAAAATCTGGAGGGCCTAGAGGGACTCGAACCCTCGACACCAAGCTTAAGAGGCTCGTGCTCTAACCAGCTGAGCTATAGGCCCAAACACAAACATTCTAGCACAAAACCAGAAAACCTGCATGGTACTCCGCGTCTGACTCGAACAGACAACCTTTTCCTTAGGACGGAACTGCTCTATCCATTGAGCTAGCGGAGCGTACAATATATTATAACATGCTATACTGTTTATATGTACTTATCTGAAGCTATTCTGGATTTTATCGAGGACATCGAAGTTAGTCGCGGTCGGTCGCCCAAAACCGCCGAGAATTATAATCTATACCTCGAGAGAATGATTGAGTTTACCGGCGATATTCCGGTCGATAAAATCACTTTCGAGCTGTCGCGCAAGTGGCGGCAATGGCTGAATCATTACAAAAACGAAAACGGCGACAGCTTAGCACCGATTACCCAAAACTACCATATGATAGCCCTGCGAAGTTTTTTGAAATACCTGGCCCGCCGCGACATTAAATCTCTCGCGCCCGAAAAAATCGACTTGTCGAAAAACATTATCAAAGAAACTTCATATTTAACACCAGACGAAATCGAGCGGCTGTTGGCGGCGATTAAACTCAACAGCGAAATCGGCATTCGCGACCGCGCAATTTTGGAGTTGCTATTTTCTGGCGGTTTGCGAGTATCGGAGCTTTGCAACATCGACCGCGACCGTATAAATCTGGAACGCCGTGAGTTTATGGTGCGCGGCAAAGGTCGCAAAGACCGCCCAGTTTTTATCTCCAAAGAAGCCGCCGCTCGGCTGCGAGAATATCTCGATATCCGCCACGACCGCGAAAAACCGTTGTTTATTTCTTTTTCGACCAGTAACAAACATCAAGTCAGCCGGCTAACACCGCGCTCTGTCCAGCGTATTGTCGAAAAATACGCTCGCGCCGCTGGTATTACTAAACACGTTTCACCACACACCTTGCGGCATTCTTTCGCGACCGACCTTTTAATGAACGGCGCTGACTTGCGCTCTGTCCAAGCTATGCTCGGACACAGCAACATATCGACCACCCAACGCTACACCCACGTTACCGACCCACACTTAAAAGAAATCCACGAAAAGTTTCATAACAAAGAAACTAGTTAAAGCCGCTATCGCCAAAAACGACCCAAAAGGAATTTTTGTGTTCGATTTGATTTTTTTCGCGAAAAAAAGCGGCAGGTAGAATATTAACGCCAAAACTGAAGCCAACAAAAGCGCTACAATCGCCCACCGCCACTCGAGCAAAATCGCAATTGGAAGTCCTAGCAATACGTCGCCGCCGCCAATCAGCCTTCCTCGTGTCAGCAGAAACACCGTTCCGAACAGTCCCGTCAGCGGAATTAGCGAAAAAATGTGTTCAATCATCACTGATGTACACATTTTTTGTTCAGAAAATACCCCTGTTAGCACCACAAAAATTGAACACAAAATTGTCAAAATCAGGATTTGAATAAACGGCAACTTGCGGCAATACAAATCAGTTAAAAATAGGCTCATTAGCAGCGTTGCAACCGCCAACCAAACAGCCAGTTCAATAAAACTTAGCGGCAAATATAGGTAGCTCAACGCGAACAAGCAACCCATTAAAATCTCAAACAAACCGTAAGTTGGGCTTATGCTCTGTCGGCAGTAACGACATTTTCCGCCCAAAACCACATACGACAGAACCGGCACTAAGTCCGACCAAGCTAATTTATGGCGACATTTGTCGCAGTGGCTGCCGCCTTTGGTTGATTGATTAATACTCCGAAGAACTTTTAAGCTAACAAAACTGCCCACCCCAGCGCCCAGCCAAAATAGAAAAAATGTCGCGATTGCATCTGTCATGATATAATTATTGTATCATGAGTTTAGCAATCGGAATTATTGGTCTGCCGAATGTCGGCAAAAGCACGCTTTTTAATGCCCTGACGAACGCTGGGGCGCTGGCGGCTAATTATCCTTTCGCGACCATCGAGCCCAACACCGGTATCGTGCCGATTCCAGACGAGCGTTTGGCTGTCTTGGCGAAAATTTACCAAACCGACAAAACCATACCGGCCACCGTAACCTTTGTCGATATCGCTGGACTGGTGGCTGGCGCTTCAAAAGGCGAGGGTTTGGGTAACAAATTTTTAGCCAACATCAGGGAGTGCGACGCGATTGTTCAAGTGGTGCGAGCATTTGAGGACAGCGAAGTTTTGCGACACGATAACCAAATTCAAACCTCGCCCCAACAAGATATCGAAATTATTCAAACCGAGCTAATGCTGGCTGATATTCAAACTATCGAAAACCATTTGCCGAAGCTCCAAAAAGAGCTTAAGGCCAGCCCCAAAGTCGCACCCAAAATAGAATATCTAAAAAGTGTTCAAAATGAACTACTAACTGGTTCGCGGCCGACTAATTATGACAAAGATTTGCTCAACGAATTACAACTTTTAACCGCCAAGCCGGTAATTTATGTGTTCAATGTTGACGAAACTGCCCTGACAGACAAATCCAAGCAGGCTGAGCTAAATAAGCTAATCGCGCCAGCTAAGTCGATTTTTATCTGCGCAAAACTAGAGGAAGAACTGCAAACGCTTTCTAGTGTCGAAGCGGCAGAGCTGTTGGCAGACTACGGTGTGGCGAAATCTGGACTGTCGCAACTAGCACAGGCGGCCTATGACTTGTTGGGGTTGCAAAGTTACTTAACCGCCGGCGAAAAAGAAGTTCGGGCTTGGACAATAAAAAAGGGTGCTAGCGCCCCGCAAGCCGCCGGTGTAATCCATAGCGATTTCGAAAAAGGTTTTATCGCCGCCCAAGTTATCGACTACCGCGACCTTGTCGTCGCCGGTTCGGAACAAGCCGCCCGCAAAGCTGGCAAAATCCGGACAGAGGGCAAAACCTATATCATGCAGCCCAACGATGTGGTGGAATTTCGTTTCAACGTTTAGCTTTCATAAGCAAATAAAACCGCTCGCGGTTGCCATGCGCGCCAGCGACTGGGCTGTCGACTTTTTGTCGGATAACAAAATGTTTTTTAGCCCAGAACTCGAAATCTTTCAGAATCTGGCGACGGACGGTGTCATTTTTAATAACACCGGCGTTTTTAAGTTTAGCGCCGGCCTCAAACTGCGGTTTGACCATAGCCACAATCTCCGTATCAGGGGTGGCAAAATATTGTGCGACATGCAATAAAATCTCACGAATTGATATAAAACTCACGTCAATCAAAATAACGGCGGGTTTTTGAACAATAATTTTTGGCTTCACCGTCGCGCGCGCCACCGCAACAGTAATAGGCGCAGAAACAGCCGCCACATCGCGAATATCAGTTTTTTCATAAAGCTCAACTTTCGGATTGCCCCGAAGCGACACGTGGAGTTGGTTAGTACCAACATCAACCGCGATAACTTTCGCTGCCCCGCTCCGCAAAGCAAAATCTGTAAACCCGCCGGTCGACGAGCCAATATCTAAAACCACCTTGCCGGCGAAATCCAAACCAAACTTCCCCGCCACACCAGCCAACTTCAGACCCGCCCGCGACACATATGTCCGCAACTGATTATCGTCCGGCTGAAACTTCGCCGAGTTTTTACCTGAAGAACTTTTCATCGCAAAACTATTTCTCGCGCTCAATATAAGTCCCATCGCGCGTATCGACTTTAATCACATCGCTGGTTTTGATAAAAGCCGGCACTTTAACAGTGATTCCGGTGTCGAGCTGGGCATCTTTCAGAACGCTCGAAGCCGTATCGCCTTTAACAACATTTTCAGTATAAGCCACCGCCAGCGACACGCTGACCGGCAGCTCGACGTTGATAACTCGGCCGTTAAAAAACTGCAGTTGAACCGTATCGCCCTCTTTAATATACTTTGGCACATCTTCGGCGATATCAACCGGCACTTCAAATTGCTCGAAAGTTGTCGGGTTCATAAAATGTAGGTTGTCGTCAGCATAAAGATATTGAGCGGTTTGATTAACCACTTCGGCTGGCTCGATTTTGTCTTGACCCTTGAAAGTTCTCGGCAGCAGCGCGCCGCTGATTAAATTCTTCAGCTTAACATTGACAATCGAACCGCCCCGCCCCATAACTTTTTGGGAATATTCGACAACACGATAAGGCTGACCGTCCAGTTGGACAACCGCGCCTTTTTTCAAATCAGTCGCACCAAACATAACTACCCCGCCACAAACGGCAACAGCGCAATATGCCGCGCGCGCTTAACAGCGACAGAAAGTTGGCGTTGCATTTTAGCGCTTAAGCCGGTTTTGGCGCGCGTTTCAATTTGACCGTAGCTGTCGATATAGCGACGCAACAGTTTTTCGTCTTTGTAATCAAAATATTTCGGCTGGTTTTGTCGTCTTTTTATCATAATTTCCTTTCTAAAACGGTATCTCGCTTAAATCAACTTCGCCCTCTGGCACATCGGTTACGACCGTGTCATCAGTCGGTTGAGCCGCTGCCACCGAGCTGCCGCCGCCCTTGCCGTCATTAACAAAACTGAAAGCGTCAACATTAACTTTAATAGCGCTGCGTTTTTTACCGGTGTCTTTGTCGTCCCAAGTATCTTGACGGAGCGAACCCTCGACCAAAATCTGCCGACCTTTTGTGAAATATTTAGCGATAGTTTCGCCGCGCGCGCCCCACGCTTCGCACTCGATAAAGTTCACTCGCTCCTGTTTTTGGCCGTTTTTATCAACCCACGTATCATTGACAGCCACCGAAAAACTCGTTACCGAACCCGAACCCGCCATGCGGGTTTCCGGATCGCGCGTCAAATTCCCTAGTAGTACAACTCGATTATATGCCATTTTACTCCTCCTCTTTAGTTTCGTTGCTATTGTCCGCGCCCTTTGATTCTCGTTTTTTGTCTTCTTCGATCAAAGCTTTTATTTTAGCGTCCACGCTAACCAGCAAAAACCGCAGCACCTCGTCCGTAATATTTAGCGTGTCGTTAATAATCTTCGGCGCTGCCGCCGGCAACTGCAGGTTATAAACCCGATAAATCGCGAAATCCTGCTTTTTAATTGGATAGGCCAACCGCCGCCGACCCCAATCGTCCTCGTTGGCGATCTCGCCTTTGGCTGAGCTAATAATTTTCGCTACTTTATCAGCAGCGGACTTCATATCAACCTCTAAGTCGGGATGATATAAAACAACTAATTCGTATTCCTTCACTTTACTCCTTTGGTTATAGCGAAATCTATTGCAAATTCGCTGAGTTTGTATCGAAACAATTGTAACTGATTTATTCCAGTTCGTCAAGCGTTGACACCAAAACTTCGCGCGGTTTAGTGCCGTTTTTCGCCCCAACCACACCGCGCTTTTCGAGCTGGCTCAAAATCCGTGCCGACCGACCATAGCCAACTTGGAAGTTCGTAACGATATTCGAACCCGACAATTCGCCGTTTTCAATCGCAAACTGCGCCACTTCGTTAAACAGCGGATCCAGCGCGTCATCGCCGCCGCCCAAAACCACCCCGCCGCGACCGCTCGACTGGACATTGGTCGCCAAAATTTCCGGATCATACTCGACCGGACGATTTTCAATCCGCACAAAACTGCAAACTTTATTAACTTCGCCGTTGTCAACCAAAGCGCCCTGAATCCGTTTCGGCGCTGGACTGTCCGAAGTCAGCAGTAACATATCGCCCTTGCCAAGCAACTTCTCCGCCCCATTAGAACCCATAATAATAACCGACTCAGTATAATTATTAACCGCAAAAGCAATTTTGGCCGGAATGTTGGCTTTAATCAGCCCCGTTACAATTTCCTTGCGTGGACTTTGAGTCGCCAAAACCAAATGCACCCCAGCCGCCCGACCTTTCTGTGCCAGACGAATAATTAGCTTCTCGACTTCCTTACCGGCACTCATCATCAAATCCGCCATTTCGTCCACCACAATTACCACATACGGCATTTTGCGCGGCTGTTCATCATCATCGTCGCTGGCTTTGACGGCCTCAACTTTGTCGTTGTATTCTTTGATATTCGTAACCATCTCCTCGCTCAGCGACTTGTAGCGCCGATCCATTTCGACAACCGCCCACGTCAATGCCTTGATAGTGGTGCTGGGATCGGTCGAACTGTCGGAAATAATCGGTGTTAACAAATGCGGAATATCCTTGTAGCGCACCAGTTCAACAGTTTTCGGATCGACCATAATAAGTTTCAGCTCGCTGGGCTTTTTGCTGTAGAGCAAACTTGTCAGCAGCGCGTTGACCATAACAGATTTACCAGATTTCGTTTGCCCAGCTATCAAAAGGTGCGGCATTTCCGCCAAATCCGCAAACACCGGATTATTTGAAGTATCGCGCCCAACCGCAAACATCAGCTCGCCGTCGTTCTTCTGCCACTTCGGCTCGTTAAACATACCATACAGCCGAACGTCGGCCGTCCGCACGTTCGGCACTTCAATCCCAACTTCCTGCCGACCCGGAATCGGCGCTTCGATCCGGATTTTCTCCGCCCTGAGTGCCGACTTTAGCTCGTCATCCAACGACACAATTTTGCGAAGCTTTGTGCCGGATTTAACCAGAAAAGTATATTGCGTAATACGCGGCCCGACATTGGCGCTGACATCGCCCACCACCGGAATATCGAACATCGCTAGAGTGTTGATAATAGTTTGACCGTTCTTTTCGTAGTCGCCAGGATCGGCCGAAGCGGCGTTTCTTTCCAACAAGTTAAGCCCAGGAAATTTCCAGTCCGGATCGCTTTTTGATGTCAGCGCCGCGTCGATTTTCGGCTCGACCAACGGCTTTTTGCTGGTGTCGCTACGCACAATTTTACCAGCTACTGCCGGCTCGTCGGCCACAGCGGCTTTCTGAGCAATTTCTTTGTTGGTTTTCTCGGCGGCGATTTCTTTGTCGTCGGACTTGCCAAACAGACGTTTCAGCCAACCAAACAGCACCGACGGCTCTCTGGCTAAAACATACAGCAACAGCACCAAACACAGCACAAATAATATCAACCCCAAAACTGGCGCGTCGAACATACCGGCAAAAATTTTAGCGTCCAGCGCCCAACCCAACAGCCCGCCACCCTGCCCGCCCAGCGGCTCGACCGACGCCAACAACTGGTTCGGATTAGTCAACAGCAGCTGGAACAAACCAGCCGTAAACCACGCGAACAACGCCACCGCAAACCAAGTTACCAGCGGCACGCGGTTGTCTTCTGTCTGGAAAATCGCCACCGCCTGCCAAACCAGAAGCAGCGGCAAAACCCACGCCGCCCAACCAATCAGCCACAACAGCGCCCCAGCCAGCCCAACCGGAAAAACTCCACCTAAGCCCAACAAGCCCAAATATACCACCAACACAAAAACCACCAAAAAAACCGCCCCGACCTGCCGCCAAAAACCGACCGGCACAGCATGTTTGGCTTTCTGCGCGCTTTTCTTCTTGCCCGAGCCTTTCGGTCGACCCGGCCCTCTCTTTTTTGTCATATATTTATTATACCCTGTTATTAAAATTATGCTATATCTTTATTGTATCACAGATTTTGCGTTCTGTCAAGTGGACACTGCCAGCAATGCCTGCGTTATTTGCGTAAACCCAGCGTTTCGATAACTTTTTTATAAACCTCAAAATTATTTTTTTCGAGATTTTTCAGCAATTTCTTGCGTCGCCCGACCATCTGGATCAACCCACGCCGCCCCATGTGGTCGTGCTTGTTGGACTTTAGATGCTCGGTGATTTCGGTAATCCGCGCTGTTAAAATCGCCACTTGGGCTTCCGGCGAACCGACATCGTCCGGCCGGCGCTGAGTTTTCTTCACAGCTTGCAATTTATTGTCTTTACTAATCATATTAAGCCATTGTACCAGAAAATTCCCAGTTTGCAAGAGGGAGATTTTCCAACAAACTTGTATAAGTGTAAGCTAAACATACATCCCAGAATCCCCCACAACCAAACAGGTAAGATAATACCTAAAAAATCACATCTAATAAAAAGTAGCCCCTCTCAAGCTGTATAGTTATAGTTGGAACAGCAACTAATACCAAAGAAGGGAGCTACTAATGCCTAGTATAACTCAAGCTATGCGTTATCGTGAGAGCTTATTAAAATATACCGAGAAACACGGTGTTAAAAAAGCCAGTCGGAAATATAACGAATACCCATCATATATCTACTTTTGGCGGGCTAGATGGTATGAAGGCGGTAGAAGCCTTGAGTCCTTAAGAGACCAGTCTAGGCGACCACACAGCCACCCCAACCAACATACCGATGAAGAGCTAGTCTGGATTAGAAACCTGCGCCGTAGAAACCACAACATTGGACTAACTGACCTGTGGCTTAAATTACGAACTAGAGGCTACAAACGCACTGTAGCTGGTCTATCTAAAAGTCTCAAACGACTCAACCTGCCTACTAGCCCAAACAGTCGCCCCTCACCGACCTGTCAACCTAAACCTTACCAGCTAATGACTCATGCTGGTGAACGTGTCCAAATTGACGTTAAATACGTCCCGATGGAGTGTTTAAGCCCTAAGCTGCTAGCAGTCGCGCCCTATACCAAGTTTTACCAATATACAGCCATTGACGAGTATTCCAGGTTGCGCATATTAGAGGGTTATGATGAGCATAATACCTATAGCTCTAGTCAATTCCTAAAAGTCGTAGTTTCTTTCTATAAGGCTCACTCTATAGTGGTAGAATGCGTCCAAACCGACAATGGTACGGAGTTTACTAAACGACTACTAGCTAAGGATGACCGTAATCTGAGTGCCTTTGAGCTTGCGGCAAAGCAGCTAAATGTCCGCCTCAAATACATTAAGCCGCATACCCCTAAACATAACGGTAAAGTCGAACGATCCCACCGTGAAGACCAGAGATTATTCTATTCTGAAGTAATTCGTCTGAACAAACCATTTACAGAGCTAGATGACTTCAAGAGACGCTTAAAATACCACCAGAGTAGGACCAATCACCGACCGATGAGACCACTGGGCTATTTATCGCCGATGGAGTATTTGAGGAAGCATGGGAAGGGGGGATTCCGAGATGTATGTTGAACCTACAATTGAAAAATCGCGATAATTCACGCTGTATTGACTTTTTAATATGAATTGTGATACAATCTTTCGAGAAAGGAAACCATTTACCATGAACAAGGAACGAATCAGCAGTATCAAAAAACTTAAACTCGAATATGAAAAGTTGCGCG
>JAITSF010000019.1 GCA_031287975.1 Candidatus Nomurabacteria bacterium | reverse complement strand
TTTTTAAGCCAATTTAGACTAATAATCATTTTGACACTCCTTTCTGTATTTTACTATTGACTTTTTTAGCGCGGTTTGATACACTCTTAACATCACGATGGCCAGAAACGCCTAAGGATTTATCCGACCGCAAAACCTGGCCTATTTTGTTTGCGGGGGATTTCTGGGTCATAAATCGTGTTAAGGAAGTGTTGATAAACTGTATTTTACTACGATAATTTTCCCGCAACAAACGCGAATATGCAAAAGAGTTTGGAATCAGTAACTTTAGGAACTTGCCTTTTTCAACCATGTAATCATACAGCTCCAAAAAATCCCCGTCGCCCGATACAAATACCGCTTTGTCATACTCGCCGAACAGCCGACCCACCGCATAAACAGCAATGTCTATATCAACATTACCCTTGACTTTCTCCGTAATTTTACCGCGACTTTCAAATTTCATAACAGTAGTCTTTTTAAAAATCAACTCAAAACCGTTCTTCTCCAAGCTTTCATACAGCGGTTTCTGTTTAGATTGGTAGCCGATGAAAATGAAAGCCTTGCTAACGCCGTATCTTTGAAATAAATAGTGCCGAAAGCGGCGGTAATCCAAACTCTGCGCGCGATAAACAACCTTGCCTTTCCTGACAACATCGCGCGATATGCCTTTATAAAGATTTTCGCCGTCGATGAATGCGTAGGTGGTGGGAGTTTTGAGGCTCATAACTCCTCCTCGCTGATTGTTCTAACTTTATGCTCGTCGTCTGGGTCGTAACCTGGCGAAGTTACCAAAACCATCTTCATTTTGCCATAATAATATTTTTTGACTTTGGGCGGGACAGCCACCAAATCGCCAGCACCGACCTTAAACTTCTCGCCATCAAGCACAAAAACGCCCTCGCCCTCAATAATATACCAAGTTTGGGTTGACTTGTCGCTATACCATTCTTGCAGATGGCCGATTTCGGTTTCTTCGTAAACCACGTTCGGCAACAGCACACCTGGCTTGGCGTACACCGTAATGTCAACTCCGTGTTTATGTTTGACGACAGTTTCCGCGTCCGATTTGTGATAAACATATTTCATCATTTCCTTTCCTCCTGATATTTTTTAAGTTGCACCAAACCGCGCCGCAGTTTAGCGTCCACGACTTCCTCAATTTCTTTAGCGCCAAAAATCATTTTGAGATTCCCGACCGTAATCAACACGTCGGCAATTTCCTCGCGGATATGTTGGCGGTTTTCTTCAATAGCCCCTGGGCTAGACTTGGTTTTACCCCGCCAAGATTTACACAACTCCTTAGTCAACTCCGCCATTTCCTCAATCGCCATTTTTATTTCGGCATCTTCGCCCCACTTGGCGACAAATTGCCGCAGAATATTTTCACGTTCAACTTTAGTTAAAGGTTTTTTATGAATCTCGCGGCTCATTTTGACGCTCCTTTTCGCATTTTGAGCACAATAATCGCCTTGCCGCGTTTTTTAATGTCATACAACACGCCAAGATTAAGATTCGGGCTGTCGATGAATGCACAAATAATCGGTTTTTTCGCTGAAATATGAGCTACCATACAGATTATTGTATCATAATTCTGTCGCTAACCAAAAACAACAAAGCCCGCCCGACAGCCTGGACTTGTCGATAAGTTTCGCCCAAACTCGTTTATTTTCTGCTTAAAAAGTCAATCAGCAACTTAACGCTATCCCCAAAATTTGCCAAATAAGCGCTCGGATTAGCTACCACATCCAGCGCCAGCTGGTCGATTTTCACCCATTTCAAATTTTCCAACTCGGCTTCCGACGGCTTGAATTTGTCAATCGGCCAGTCGAACTGGGTGAAATACCACTGGCAAAAATAATTGCGCGGCTTAAAAATACGGATTTTGGCGATTTCGACCGGTTCAAAATCAGTCAACCCGATTTCTTCGGCGGCTTCTTTCACGATATTACTGGCGTAAGTTTCGTCAGGCTCGACTGTGCCGGCCACCGACGGCCCCCAGAGGCCTGGCGAATTGCTTTTTTGAAAACTGCGCTGCGCCACCAAAACCTCGCCGCGACTATTTACCACCCACAAAGCCGCCACGCGGAAGATATCCCTCTGGCCGTCTACACTTGAGCGCGACTTAGCGCCGATAATTTCATCGTTTTCGTTGACAACCGCGGTATCGTTCATCTAAATTCTTTCAAAAACCTTAGCTTGCCCGATTCAAAATGCCGCACATCGTCGATGCCGTATCTCAGCATAACCAGCCGGTCGATACCGCCGCCCCAGGCGAAGCCGCGATATTTAGCGGGGTCGATGTCGGCGGCGCGCAGGACGTTGGGGTGGATCATGCCGCAACCCAGCATTTCTAGCCAGCCGCCGCCGCCCAAACTGGCTGGTTTTTCAATCAAGAATTCCAAGCTCGGCTCGGTAAATGGAAAATAAGCCGGCTGAGTTTTGATTTTCAATTTTTGACCATAATAAGTTTCAAAAAACTCGCGCAACACCGCCAACATCTGCCCCAAAGTAGCGTCGCGAGACACAAAAACCCCCTCACATTGATAAAAAGTATGCTCGTGGGTAGCGTCGAGGTCTTCGTTGCGAAACACCCGACCGTAGCTAACCGCCGCAATCTGTCCGCCGGCTTCTAGCTCCTTTTTGCCCTCACGCAAAATCCGGTTTTGCATAGTGCTGGTGTGGGCCGGCGGGATAAAACCCTCCTCCGTCTGAAAAGTGTCGTAACCGTCGCGCGCCGGATGCCCAACCGGAAAATTCAGACTGCTAAACATATGATAATCATCGTCCAACTGGCGCGATTCAACCGCCCGAAAGCCCATTAGATTATAAACCTGTATCACTCGCTCCATTTCCGTCATCAGCGGGTGGCGCGAACCGTGATCGGCCGTCATAATCTGCGGCAGAGGCTGATTCACCCCGCACGGCGCCGTAACATCCAGCGGTTCGACCGCCGCGTCCTCCGAGGCGGCCCCCAAAACTTGTATAAGTTTTTCCAATTCCCCCCGTAAGCCGTTGATTTTTTTGCCAAATTCCGCTCGCTCCGCCTCTGGCAGAGTAGGCAAAACTTGGTAAAGTTTCTTCAGCTCCGGAGCGCGCAAAATCTGGCGCGGATTGTCCAGCTGCCGCGCCCGCGCGAGCAGCTCCTGACTAATTTTCTCAATATTCATGTTAATATTTTATCACAAATCGCCAGAATTTTGAGAATATTTTGACTTGATTTTATCAAAAAATTCGGCTTGGCGGTCGGACAAATTGCCTGCTAGATATTGGCGGAACTGGTAAACAAAGCCGATTCTTTGCACCGCCAAGTTACGGCGTTTCGGGTCAGACAACATAACTTTAGTAAGATTGAAATAATCAGCTTGGCTGATGCCGCGCGGCGCTTCAAAAATTTCCAGAAACTGCCGGCGCTGAGTTTGGTGCAGCTGACCGTACAAACTAGTGCCGAGTTGATTAACGACCACGTCAAAAGCCGCTTCGGCTTGGTGCGGCTGCGGTTGGTATAAATTCAAAGAAATTTTTTGACCATCGTTTTGGACAGCACTAATCGGGTGGCTGGTACCGC
>JAITSF010000010.1 GCA_031287975.1 Candidatus Nomurabacteria bacterium | reverse complement strand
ACAACGCCGATATTTATCGCCAAGAGTTGACTAATCGGACTAATCATATTATTGAACGTTACACCAAGACCGATGAGACTCTTCACGAAGTCTTGGATTACAAGCCAGATTGCGTCAGTTTGTCAACGCCGCCGAAAACCTCAGGGAGGACTACGGCGCTAGAAGTTCAGACCGCCGAGCCGACCAGCATTAAAACGCCTCTGTTGGATTGGTCGTCGGCGCGTCCGATCGACCCAAAGGCAACCATAACGCCGCCACAACCCAAACCTAATGAGCCGTCTGCGGCCGAAATTAGTCGTCGAGTTGA
The DNA here is from genome assembly GCA_031287975.1 of Candidatus Nomurabacteria bacterium. Taxonomy (GTDB): domain Bacteria; phylum Patescibacteriota; class Saccharimonadia; order Saccharimonadales; family Saccharimonadaceae; genus JAISDN01. Next base: position 2,360 of record JAITSF010000010.1, on the reverse strand, counting down.
GACCGCGAAGATTGAATGGACCAAACACCAACAAATCGAGGCCGCTAAAGCCGCCCGCGAGGCCGCTGAATTGGCGGAGCTAGAAAAGCAACTGAAAGAGCTAGAAGAACAAGAGCAGAAAAATCAAATTCCAGAGCGCGAAGAAGAAGTCGAAGACACAGTTGAAAAGCTCTATAAATCCGGCGACCGAGTGAAGTTTATCGACATTCCGAAAGAACCTACTGCCACAATTGACAAAAATGATGAAGATTTTATTAAAAAACAAAAACTGGCCGAAATCACTCGAGCCAAGCGCAAATATAATATGAAAGACGCCGGCGAATGCCACGGCGCGGAAGAACTGGTAATTTTAAAATCCACCGCCAAACGCAAAAATCGTAGCCAAAAAGAAGCTTATATGGTGCTGCTAAAGTCGAACACCGGCGATAAAAACGATGATATCGTAATGTTGGACGGCGATAGCACTGGTGTGGCGGCTTATATTGCTCGGCGCAGCGCGATTTTGGACGCCATCGAGTTGGCTGGTGTCCAGGAAAAAGTTCAGGCCCAAAAACAGCGTGAAGGCAAAAAAGCCACCGAGTATGATTATTTGCATTTTCTGATGAAATGTTGCCGTAGCGAAATGCGTCAGTGTGATGCCCGCTATGTTATCCACCACCCCAACAAGGACATCGCTCTCGAATTTGATCAAATAATCGAGCAACTCCGCCCGCCGGTCGGCGAAATCAGCGTGCCGCGCGAAATTTAAACTTTCTTAACCTGTAGCGCGTCCAGCTCGACATTAGTTTCGCGCCCAAACATACTGACCAAAACCTTAATTTTGCCCTTTTGGTTGTCGATACCCGACACCGAACCGTCAAAACCCTTAAACGGCCCGTCGATAACATTGACAACTTCGCCGATTTCGTAGGCGATATCGTGGGTCGGGTCTTTGGCACCCATGCGTTTGAGAATTTTGCGGATTTCTTGATCGGACACCGGCGTCGGGATCGTGGTAGTGCCGACAAAGCCAGTTACACCCGGTGTGTTGCGGATAATATACCAAGTATCTTCCGTCAGTTTCAGCTGCACCAGAACATAACCCATAAAAATTTTCTTTTCGACAATCTTGCGTTTGCCGTTTTTGATCTCAATCATCTTCTCTTTCGGCACAATAACGTCGAAGATCTTGTCCGACATATCGACACCTTTAATCCGCTGGCGGATGTTGTCAGCGACTTTTTCTTCGTAGCCGGAATAAGTGTGAATCGCGTACCACTGTTTGGTTGAATCGTATTTTTTTGCCATATTATTTACCTCCTAAGTTAAGTGTCAGCTCTAACAGCCACTCGAACAAATTGTCAAACGACAAAATCAAAGCTGCAAAAAATATTGAGAACAAAATAACCGCCACTGATAAACTCCACGTAGCACGCCGGTTGGGCCATTTGGTAACCCGCAGTTCTTGCCACGAACCTTTGATATAGCGTCCAGCCGGACCAAACAGTTTTCCGAAAAATCGCCCAATGGCTCCCAACCATTTCGGAACCTTAAAATTACGTGATTTTTTAGGTTTTTTGGACTTTTTCACACTTTTTGTCGGTTTTTTGGCAATTTTAGCCGAAATTTTCGACAATTTTCCGGCATTTTGCGGTTTAGCGACAACTTCAGCTTCCTTGGCTTTAATCCGCCGGATTTTGGTATTATCCGCCATATCCTGTCCTTTCAAATTAAAAAGTCTGATTATTCTCAGACACTATGTCAAGTATAGTTTAGTTTTTTAGATTTGTCAAAATTTTTTTTGTGATATACTAAAAGCTCGAGATAAAATCTAAAGCAAAGGAGTAATATGATTACGCTAAGTGATGAATATTTGGACCGGTATATTGAAAAATCAGAGCTGGATGAGATGTTACGGACAGAGGCGGCGGCGGCTTATGACAAGGTCATGAACGGTAGCGGCGCTGGTGCGGAGATTGGGCTGGGCTGGGTGGATTTACCGGCGAAGTTTGATACTGGCGAGCTGGCGCGCATTAAGAAAACCGCGGCCGAAATCCGTCAGAATTTTGACACTTTAGTGGTGGTTGGTATTGGTGGTTCGTATCTTGGCGCGCGGGCAGTAATCGACTTGTTGCAGCCGGATGACGACAAGTTGGAAGTGGTTTTTTCTGGCAAGGATTTAAGCACTTCGGAGATGAAAAAAATGCTGCGCAAACTCGATGGTAAAAATTGGGCGGTTAATGTAGTGTCAAAATCCGGCACCACAACTGAGCCGGCTATCGCGCTGCGGATTTTGCGGGCGAAATTAACCGAGCAATTTGGCGCTGATGCCGATCGGCGGATTTTCGCTACCACTGATGCCACCAAAGGCACTTTGCACG
>JAITSF010000069.1 GCA_031287975.1 Candidatus Nomurabacteria bacterium | reverse complement strand
CGCATTTCCCTACTGTCGACCGTTTCAGTTATTTCCAACATCCGATCCGCCAAAGTTGACTTGCCGTGATCGATGTGGGCGATGATGCAAAAATTGCGAATATTATTCATAAAAATATTATATCAAATTATTCTTGTGATGGCGGTGGTGTAACTTTCGGCTTAGGCAGGAAGAATTTAGAGATTTTAGAGATCACTGGCATGGCTTCTTCGAGTTTGAGAAGATAGGATACGATTAGATAGACTACGGCACTGATGCCGCCGATCAGCAGCAGTTGCGGCACGACCATGAGGATATTTTGATCGTCAAAACGTAGTCCCACAATTGAAACCATAATGTAAGTTTCAATACTCATAATTGCGGCGGCGACTATCATTTTGAGAATTGTGACACCGAATTGGCGGTTGAATAATTTCGGCATGCGAAGGTTCATCATTACAAACAAGGTGGCGATTTCTAGCGCCGCCCAAATAACTTGCGCCCACGCCAAACCGTACGCTCCCATACGTAGCCCAAAAGTAAACCACAAAGCAAAAGCTATTGCCACCACTATCGAACAAACTGAAATTAGCATTGGGGTTTTGGTGTCTTGCTGGGCGTAGAAACTGCGGCTGGCGATGTGAAAGACACTGCGTAGTAAAATTGTTATCGCTAAAATTCCGAAAATTCCGGCGATCAGGCTGTCGCCGCCGACTTTGATTATCGACACTATATAGCCACGCGACAGGAACATTATGACAGCAATCGGCAACGCCAGCCAAACGATAACTTGGATAACTTTGCGAAGCTCTTTGCAAAATAAATCTGGTCGACCTTGACTCAAGCGTTCGGTCATTTCCGGAAAGGCTGCTGTAGAAATCGCCACACCAACCAAGTTTACCGGCATAGCCGAGAGAGTCGAAGCTTGTTGATAAGCCCGCACCGTACCTTCCGCCATACGGCTGGCGAGGTTAGTGTCGACGATCGAGCTGACGTAATCTAAACCTTGATCCATGGAACGCGCCGGCAGCAAGCGCAACACTTTGCGAAAACCGAGATTTTTCTTGAAAATTTTGAATCGGTAGTCAAATTTCAGACCAATTAGCCCCAGCGAACTAACAATCAGCTGCAGCACCGCACCGATTACCACACCTAACGCTACACCCATAATGCCGCCCTGCCAACCCAGCCACTCGATTTTGTTAGTCAAAACCACCGCGCCAAAAATAATGCCGATGTTATAAATCATCGGACTGAGCGCGAAAAACACAAACCGCCCGACGGCTTGTTGAATCGAGGCAATCACGGTGGTAATCGAAAAAATAAATGGATTGACAGCGATAACTCGCATCATCGAAGTCGCCAGTGCTTGACCTTGTTCGTTTAGACCAGGCCCAACCACATATTGCACCAGCAATGGCGCAAAAACCATTATCAAAATCGAAGCGCCAAGTGTCGCCAACGCCAAAAAATTTATCATCGAACTCGACAGTTGCCAAGCCGATTCTTTGTTGCCTTTGGCTAAACGTTGATTAAAAACCGGAATAAACGACACGCTGAGCGCACCCGAAACCAGTACAAAAAACATAAAATCCGGAATCGTGAATGCCACCGTGTAAGCGTCAATACCGACTTTGTAAGTGTCGAAATACATCGAGTTAAGCAGCCGGTCGCGATACAGCCCCAACAGCGCCGACAGTAACGTCGAAGTCGCCAAAATCGCCGCCGCCCACTTGATATTCAAGCGCTCGTTGGCGCGGTTGATAGCTTTTTGGACGCGGCTTTTCGGTTTGGCGTTTTCCATTTTTAGTAAAGTTTCGCTGCGGCCGGCAGTTTAGTTCCTTTCAATAATTTGGCAACTTCTTCGTCATCAAGAGTTTCTTTTTCTAGCAGTTCGTCCGCCAAAATGTCTAGCGCCGCACGGTTGGCTCGCAGGACTTCGCGGGCGCGTTTAGTGGCTTCCGCCAACAATCCGCTGATTTCTTGGTCAATTTCTTCGGCGGCTTTTTCCGAGTACGACCGGCTGTGTGTCATACGATCGAAGACTAACCCATCTTCGCCGTCTAGATAAGCTCGGTCGCGTAATTTGTCGCCCATACCTTCTTGAGTAACCATGTCGTGGGCGATTTGGGTGGCGTGCCGCAAGTCGCTGCTAGCGCCTGTCGTAACATTTTCGCGTCCGAAAACTACTTCTTCGGCAATTCGCCCGCCCATAGCCCGCGCCAAAATGTCCTTAAATTCCACAATCGACGTGAAAGCTCTATCTTCCGGCGGCAAAAACCAAGTTACGCCGCCAGTGCCACCGCGCGGAATAATTGTTACTTTATGAACTGGGTCAGAATCTGGCAAGACATGTCCGACCACCGCGTGTCCGGCTTCGTGATAGGCAGTCAGCTTTTTGTCTTTTTCACTCATAACTTTGTTTTTGCGTTCCGGTCCGATCATGACTTTTTCGAAAGCTGCCGTAACGTCGTCGCCGATGATAATTTTGCGGTCATGTCGCGCCGCCACAATCGCCGATTCGTTAGCGATATTTGCCAAATCAGCCCCGCTTGAACCAGCGGTTTTGGCCGCCAGCGCGTCCAGATCGACCGACTCGTCGATCGGTTTGTCCTTAAAATGCACTTTTAATATTTCCAGCCGATCTTTGCGCTCTGGCAAAATGATATTAACTCGCCGATCAAACCGACCAGGCCGCAGCAGCGCTGGATCCAACACATCGGCACGGTTAGTAGCGGCCAGCACAATCACACTTTGCTTGTCTTCGAAACCGTCCATTTCCACCAAAATCTGGTTGAGGGTTTGTTCGCGTTCATCATGCCCGCCGCCCATACCGCTGCCGCGCCGCCGACCGACCGCATCAATTTCGTCAATGAAAATGATACAGGGTGCGTTTTTCTTGGCTTTTTCAAACAAATCGCGTACCCGGCTGGCGCCCACACCGACAAACATTTCCACAAATTCCGAACCGGAAATCGAGAAAAACGGCACGTTGGCCTCGCCGGCCACCGCCCGCGCCAGCAAAGTCTTGCCGGTCCCCGGCGGACCGACCAACAGCACACCTTTAGGGATCTTCGCCCCAACTTCGGCAAACTTTTTGGGGTGCTTTAGAAAATCCACCACCTCAAACAAATCTTCCTTAGCCTCGATATTGCCGGCAATTTCGCTAAATTTAGCTTTCTTTTTGTCCGGCCCGAACAGCTTAGCTTTGGACTTGCCAAAACCCATTGACTGATTATTTTGACTTTGGACACCGCGCATCATATACATAAACAACCCGACCAACAGCAACGCCGGCAACAAAATCGACGCCACCGACCACAGAATTTCCGACGTTTGATCCGGTTCTTTGGATTCATACTTGACTTTTGTCATGTCGATTTTCTGACTCTCGCTCAGCTCCGCCGCCGGCAAACGCGAAATTCTAGTGGCGTTATCCTCGCCGGTCATGGTAATTTTCAGAACACTGCCTTGTTCGACAATCTGGCTAACTTCATCGTGGTCGACCGCCCATTTCAAGTCGGAATACGAGATATCATCCAACTTTTTATTATCAAATGGTGTCATAGTTTGGGTCGCGAGCAAGAACACCGCTCCAATAATCGCCCAAAACACTACCGTCCGAGTCAGGTTGCTCGGCTTCTTGCTATCATTTTTCTTATTATTCGGCGCCGCTTTTTTAGGCGGCTCAGACTGATTTACCTTCACAAATTTCCTTTCTATTACTTATCTATAGATTTTAGCAAAAAATTTATTCAATTTCTAGCACTAGCGTGATATAATTTTAACATGAACGGACGATTAGTTTTAGTACGACACTCTGAGAGTACCGACAACCAAAAAGGCGTTTGGTCGGGTATTCGCAATGTCAGCTTAACCGCCAAAGGTCGCGCCGACGCTTATAAAATCGGCGGGCTTTTGAAAGATATCGCCTTTGACATAATTTACATTTCCCAGCTCAAACGCACGCGCCAAACTCTTAATGAAATCCTCAAAAGCTACGGCAAAACCAAAGCCAAAATTAAAAAAACCGGCGCAATCGACGAGCGCGATTATGGCGATTTAGCCGGTCGCGACAAGTGGAAAGTGCGCGCGACTATCGGACTGCGGGCTTTTAACGATATCCGGCGCGGCTGGGACGTGCCAGTGCCGAACGGCGAAACTCTAAAGGATGTTTACGAGCGCGTAGTGCCGTGGTATCGGGAAATTGTCCTGCCTCAGCTTCTGAATGGCAAGAATATTTTAATCGTGGCGCACGGCAATTCCAACCGCGCGTTGCGGAAATTCCTCGAAAATATTTCTCACGAAGCCATCAAATACACCGAAATGGATTTTGACAAAGTCCGGGTTTACGAAGTCAAATCTAACGGTCGCGCCAAGCGCGTCGCTATTCGCCGCATTAAAACCGACAAAACTCATCGCTACTAGCTTAAACTTGAAACAGTGGCGCGACCTTGGTAAATTCCCAGTCGCAAGTTCCCACCGGCTTCGATAATATCGCCCGATTTGGCGGTTTTTAGTTGGTTTTTTAGTCGTTTAAGTTGCGGCGTTGTCAACATTTTATGAGTGATAGCTCGTAAAACTTCCGCTGCTACGTTTTCCGGCAGCCCTAGCAAATCCTCAATCAAGAAATTTTCCGCGCCGGCTAATTGCAAATCATTCGCAATAAGGATTTGTTCGATTTCGGTACGCAAAATTGTTTGATTTTGGTTTAACTCTAAAATCTGGCGGCGAAAATCCGGTGGAAGCGTGGCGACGGCGCTACGCACTCGGTTGCGAAAATATTTAGCGGAATAATTGGTGGCGTCTTCGACCCATTGTAGTTTGTTTTTGATAGCGTAGCTAACCAACTCGGCTTTGGAATAATCCAGCAGCGGCCGCACAATGTCCGCCGCCGACATCGGCACTAAACCGCGCCAACCAGTACCGCGGATTAGATTCATTAAAATCGTCTCCACTAAATCGTCCTGATGATGCGCCGTGATGATTTTGACTGAGTTACTTGGCTGCGCTCGCAATGACGAAGCTGACACCCT
>JAITSF010000068.1 GCA_031287975.1 Candidatus Nomurabacteria bacterium | reverse complement strand
AACATTTTGCGGAACTCTATATTGTCCCATGCGGCTATTATATCATGCTTATGATAAATTTGGTATGCCCGATACTATTCGAACGAACGACCTCAAGCTCCGCAAGCTTGCGCTCTAACCAGCTGAGCTACGGGCCCACGACTTTTCGAGGGGCTAAAAAGCCCTCTCTTCTGATTTTAGCACAGATTGTGCTAAATGTCAATGGCGGAGGAGGGGAGATTCGAACTCCCGCGCCAGCTTTCGCCAACCTAACGATTTAGCAAACCGTCCCCTTCAGCCACTTGGGTACTCCTCCGTGCTGTTTAATTGTAGCACATTCTTGATATAATAGTATCGGAAGGTTGGCCGAGTGGTTTAAGGCGTTGGTCTTGAAAACCAATGTGGGCTTGACGCTCACCGGCGGTTCGAATCCGCCACCTTCCGCCAAATTTTTTTTGTGGTAAAATTAGTTTAGTTGCTGGCGCGTTTCGACAGCGCTGGGACTTTCACGAAATTCTTGTTTAAATTGCCGCGCGGGTGGCGGCGCAAGAAACACCTTACTAAAACTTAAATTATAAGGAGTTTTTATGATGGATTTTGTGGAAGTTAATTCTTACGTGAAGGTGTTGGCGAGTTTCAAATCAGGCGGCGATATTGGCAGAAGTGTCATGCCGATTAAGATGTTACATGGTGGCCGCGAAGTGGTTTTTAGCGAACTCGGGCTGTATCACCCAGTGGCGGCCGGCCGGCGGATGGTTCACGTTTTTGATATGAGCGACGGAGGCAGCGATTATCGTCTGGAGTTTGACGCGGAAAGGTTAGTATGGAAACTTATCTCAATCACCAGTTGCCGCTGATAATGCATATCGACCTCAACTCCTGTTTCGCGACCGTCGAACAGCAATCACGACCGAGTTTGCGCGGCCGGCCGATCGGCATTACCAATCGCATCTCGCCGAACTGTTGTGTTATTGCGGCGTCGATTGAGGCGAAGGCTTTGGGTGTCAAAGTTGGCATGGGTCGACGCGCCGCCGAAAACATCTGCCCCGACCTGATTATGATTGAAACCGACCCACCCAAGATTTATTGGGCCTACAAGAATTTACTCAATATATTAAGCAAATATTCACCGAGCCTTCAAATGAAATCAATCGACGAAGGCTTAATCGATTTTCGTGGCCAGCCCAAAATACATCAGGGCTCAACCTTGACGCAGTTTGGGCTGGAGATTAAGCAGCAGTTGCGGAGCGACATCGGTAAGTGGATGAGGTGTAATATCGGTATTGGGCCGAATCGGTTTTGGGCCAAGATGGCGGCCGGACTTCATAAGCCAGACGGTTTGGATGAGATTAGTTATCAAAATATTGAGGCGGTTTTGAGCAGTTTGAAATTGACAGATTTAACCGGCATTGCCAAGAAACTAGAACGTCGTCTGCTCCAGTGCGGTATCGCCACGCCGCTGGACTTCCTGGCGGCCGATCGTCAACTTTTGAGCCAAGTTTTCGGCAGCAAAGTTCACGCCAAGGCTTGGTTTGAGCGCCTACGCGGTTTTGAAGTTGACGATTTCCAAACCCATCAGTCCCAAGTCGGCCAGCAATTTGTGCTGGACGCGCCCTCTAACGACGACGCGGCCCTGCTCGGTCGTCTTCAATACCTATCGCAAACCGTATCTATGAAACTGCGTGCCAGTCGGCTGGAGGCGCGTGGCGTTTACGTTTGGGCGACGTTGAAAAACAGCGGCTATTGGCACACCACGCGCAAATTCCCGACCGCCGCCGACACCGACCAAGCGATTTTCAACCGCGCCAAGCAATTATTCCTTGCCCGCCCGCCGCAAACTATCACGGCCATCGGCCTCAACTGCTACGGCCTAGAAAAATCTCAAAGCCACCAACTAACTTTCGACAACCAAAAAATCAATGACCGCCGCCTGTCCGCCGCCATCGACAATGTCAATTCAAGATACGGCAACTTCGCTCTAACTTACGCCGCTGCCCTGTCCGGCAAAAAAGTCATCAAACAAAAAATCCCTTTCGGCTCGACGAAATATTTAGACCTACTAATCAGCGGTCGATAACTACGGTGTCAACCGCTTAATATCGCGCGGAAAAAGCGCTGCTTCTTTAACATTGTTTAGCCCGATAGTTTTCATCACAAACCGATCCACCCCAAAACCGCAACCGCCGTGCGCCGGCAAGCCATACTTAAAAGCTTGTAGATAATATTTATAACCCTCAGCCGTTACGTCCAAACCCGCCGCTGTCATCTGTTCAATCATCTTGTCATAATTATTCTCACGCAGCGGACAAGTCGCAATTTCAATACCGCGATACAACAAATCCGCCCACGCCACCACACCTTTTTCGGCGTCGATACGATGGTAAAATTTAGCAGCCTCAATCGGAAAATCCGTCGCAAAAACCAAGTCGCTGCCAAATTCTCGACGAACATATTCAGCCACCCAGCGCTCCTCGTCCGGCGTTAAATCTTTTTCGGCTGTAGTATCGGTTTGGTTGGCTTGGCTGTAAAGTTCGTGAATTTTAGCAACACTCAGTCGCGGAATTTTGTCCGACAGAAACAAATCCGGTGCTTGCCAAGTTTTCAAATCATCAGCGTGTTCCTTGTAAACTCGCCGCAAAACTGTAGCTACCATATCGCCTATTAAATCCAAAACCTCATCA
>JAITSF010000039.1 GCA_031287975.1 Candidatus Nomurabacteria bacterium | reverse complement strand
TGAGAAAGTAATGACGAATTTCCAGTCGGGTTTTTTGGCGGGGTCGGGCGCGTTGGGGTTGAGGTCGACCATTGTGGCGTAGGGGTTGTAAGGGTCGTACATGTTGGGCGCGGTGTTGTAGTTGACGGGCAGGGGTTGGTTGGTAAGGTAGGGGTCGGGTTGGGGTTGGTAATAATCTTGAGCGGCGGGTTGTTGGTAGATCATGGGTTGTTCCGGCGGGGTGGTGTAGGGCGATTCAGCTTGCGGGAGGTCTTCGTATTGCGGGGCGGTCGGAGCGGGTTGTTCATAGGTGGCGACGACTGGTTGGGTGGTCGGTTGAGCGGTGGGTTGAGTGGAAACTGGAGCATTATAGTCGGGGCTAACACCATCAATGGCAACCGGTGGGGTTTTTTTGAAAGTATCAGAAACGTTGGTTGGTGTTGGCGGCTCGGCGGCTGGCACGGCGGTCCCCGGCGGTGTTTCGTTAATAAGTGGTTGAAAAGACGAGTCCGAACCAGAAAAATCGGCAGCTGAAGCGGCTGGAGTTTCAGTTGAAGCGACCGGAGACTCGGACGGCTTTTTGCGGTTCATCAAAGCGCCCAAAAAACCAGACGACTTTTTCGGCTCTTTTAGAGCGTCTAAAGCGTTAGCGGAAGCTTGATCGGCGGTTTTTGAACCGTCATCAGGCGCGCTGGTGTCTTCAAATGGATTATTTTCTCGCATATTACCCCGTTAAACTGCTAATGAAAAAATTATAGCACACAAAGTGGGGTCTTGCCAAGGTAAAGTTTTTTTGATATAGTGGAAAGGTAATAAATTTAAGGAATCAATCTGTGGGTAACTCCTGACAGAGGCCACAGATGAAGTAAAGGAGTTAAAAATGTCGGTAAAAATCGACTTGAAGGCTTTGTTCGAGGCTGGGGCGCATTTCGGCCATAAAACTAGCCGATGGCATCCCAAAATGGCGCAGTATATTCATAGCAAGCGTGGCGATAGCCATATTATTAACCTTGATAAAACTGTCGAGCAGTTGGAGCGGGCTTTGCCGGTTATCACAAAAACTGTCGAGGCGGGCAAGCAAGTGTTGTTTGTCGGCACAAAGAAACAGACTCGCGAAATTATTCGCCAAGCGGCGGTGTCGGTGGCGCAACCGTATGTGGTGGAACGTTGGGTTGGTGGCATGTTGACCAACACCCAGACTATCAGCAGCCGGATTAAAAATCTGAAAAATTTGGAAAAACGTATGGCTAGCGGGGAATTGGCGAATCGTTATAATAAATTGGAAGTTCAGCGTTTTCAGGAGCAGATCGACGCTGATAATATTAAATATGGCGGGATTAAGGAGCTGCGCGGCAAGCCGGGGATTTTGTTTGTGGCTGACGCTGTGGTAGATGATAACGCTGTCAAAGAAGCTAACAAATTGGGAGTTCCGGTGGTGGCTTTGGCGGACAGTAACACTAATCCGACTAATATCGATTACGTAATTCCGGCTAATGACGACGCTATTGGTGTAGTGCAGCTGATGGCGGATTATGTAACGGCAGCAGTACAGGACGGCCAAAAAGTCAGCGATAAAAAAACGGAGGAAAAATAATGAGTGTTTCAATTGACGAAATAAGGAAGTTGAAGGAGTTGACCGGTGTTGGTTTGACAGACGCTAAAAATGCTTTGGTCGAAGCCGGCGGGGATTTTGACAAAGCTCTGGAGGCGATGCGCCGGAAAGGTTTGACAAAGGCCGAAAAACGCGGCGAACGCGAAGCGCGGGCGGGGTTGATAGAAGCTTATGTCCACGACGGCCGGATTGGTGTGCTGATAGAGCTGAACTGCGAGACTGATTTTGTAGCAAAGACCGACGATTTTAAAACTCTAGCTCACGATGTTGCTATGCAAGTTGCGGCGATGAGTCCAGAATATATCGCTGAAGCCGATGTGCCAGAGGAAGACAAACTACGAAAAGAAGCCGAGCTAATCGAGGCCGCCAAAAACGCCGGCAAGCCGGAAGAAATTGCCAAAAAAGCCGTCGCTGGGCAAATGAATAAATATTTTGCCGAGTTGACGCTGATGAAACAGTTGTTTTGGAAAGACGACAGCCTGACGATTGAGGATTTGATTAAAAACCACATCGCCAAATTAGGCGAAAATATCGTAGTTCGACAGATCAGCCGGATTGAACTTGGTGTTAGTAAATAAAACGCTTGTTTTTATTTTTGATTGCTGTATAATTTGGTTAGGTAAGTTAATTTAAGGAGATTTTTATGGGTGGGGGAAGCCTTTCTAACCAACAACTAAAAGAGTTTGATGAATACTTAAGCAATTCTGGCGTTCCGCAACAGCGTGATGATGACGCTGATCAGCCGGCGCAACAACCGAAAGCACCAGCGCCGCCGCCAACGCGACCGACACCGCCGCCTGCGCCGAAACCGATTCCCGCTCCCGCGCCAGCTCCTGATCCCGAGCCAGAAGAGGAAGAAGAGCCAGTACCTGCTCCCGCGCCAGCTCCAGTTCGCGAGCCAGAGCCAGAGCCAGAATCGGAGCCGGAGCCTGAGCCAGTTGCCGCGCCAGCCACGCCGTCTTCGGGCGCTTATGAATCTTATTTGGACGATATTATCACTCTGCACGAACAAAAGGCCGATGATATTCTCGACTTACTAGAAAAAATCGACGCCCAAAGCCACAAAGACATCGTGGCGGATTTGGTCGACGAAATGCAGTACCAACGGGGTGTGATTCGCCGCGAACAGGAACAAGCTGACAATTTGAAACAGCTGCTTAAATTGGCGGCTGACGCCACTAAATAATCGGGCAAAAATCTCCAAAAAACGCTGGCTTTTTAGCTGGCGTTTTGTTATACTTCTAATATTATGTTTGATACAACACCTTACGAAAACCGGTTTGAGGCGGCAGTCGGCCACTTCGAGGAAGAACTGAAAAAGGTTCGCACTGGGCGCGCTCATCCTGACATGTTGGACGGAGTCATGGTAATGGCTTACGGCGCGCAAATGCCGCTCCGGCAAGTTGCTAGTGTAACGGCGCCCGAAGCCGATCAGATTTTAGTAACACCGTTTGATCCGGCAAATATTCAAGATATCGCGTTGGCGATTCGCAACGACCTAGCGCTTGGTTTCAATCCGTCTGATGACGGCCGCAATGTCCGCGTGCCGATTCCGCCTCTGACCGAAGAAACCCGTCGCGAAATTGTCAAGAACCTCGGCGACAAAGCCGAAAACACGCGAGTTCAATTGCGGAATGTCCGCGAAGAAGCCCGCAAAGCTATTAAAGTCCTAACGTCTGTGTCCGATGACGAGAAAAAGCGTCTAGAAAAGGGCATTGACGACTCCGTAGCTAAATTTAATGCTCGTATTGACGAAATTTTCAAGGCCAAAGAAGCTGAAATAATGAAAATCTAAATTTGTTGTAAAAAATACAACACTTCGCCACACCAACAGAGTAAAATTTGTCATATAAAATGTGTTCAAAATGTTGTAAAAATTACAATGGTGGGCGAGGAGGGACTTGAACCCTCACGAGTTTTACCTCAACAGATTTTAAGTCTGCAGCGTCTACCAATTCCGCCACTCGCCCCTAGCTATATTTAGCTCTAAAAGTATTTTACCACTTTTGGTGTTTTTCAACCAGCTTAATCGTTTGCTGAAAATGTAAATTTTACTTGCACTCATACAACTTATGGTATATATTTATACATATGAATATGCGAGGAGGGGAGTTCAGTAAGGAAGTCTGGGATTTCGCCAACCGGCGGTTGGCTCAACTCTTCCCACACCACTTCGCTCCGCAAAGATGGTCTGGGACTGGCTCCTCTCTCTCTCTCTCTCTCTCTCGGTTCGCACCAATAAACCCCGAACGTTCACGCTCTAACTTAGCTAACTACAACTTATCCAAGTTTTCCTTAACTTTGCAACAGAGGTTCTATCGGGCTGTTTTCCTAACTTGTACAAGTTTCGTACTGGTTTTGACTTATCTTTTAATCTTTCCACTCTTGCCAACCCCTAATGCTCTAGCTGACCCATCAAATCCTCTAAAGTCTTCCGAACCTAGCCTATCCCTTAGCTTAGGCAGCATAACTTCAGTCAGTATTACTGATGTGGCTCCTAATACTCCAACTAAAACCGCTACTATTACTATTAACACTACTACCGACAATCCAACTGGTTATAACACAACCCTTAGTACTAATCATGCTACTAATACTTGCTTGCTGCGTTCCACCGACACAGACTGTTCAACCACCACCACCAAGATTAGCCCAGTAACTGGTACTGTACCCAGTCCTGACACCCTAGACCCCAACCAATGGGGTGCAACCCTAGCTACAACCTTCACTAACTTAGATAAAGGCGATGATAGTGTTTGGTTTCAAGTACCGAACCAGAATAGCTCTGTTATTATTAACACTACTACCATTCCAACTCCAGCCACAGGCGACGACCAAGACCTAACCTTTGGTACAAAAGCTAGCTATTCACTAATAGCTGGCAACTATAGCAATACTGTGGTTATTACAGCTGTGGCTAATGCTTACAATACTGCGCCAACTATTACCAGTATTAGTCCAAACAGTGGTGAACCAAGCAGTAATGAAAGTATTACAATCACTGGTACAAACTTTAC